>CAJWER010000272.1 GCA_913030785.1 uncultured Chloroflexota bacterium
GGTAGCCAAGCACTTCGATCTGCGCCCGGCGGCAATCATCCAGAACTTGGACCTGCGCCGCCCCATCTACAAGCCGGTGACCGCCTACGGTCACTTCGGCCGCGACGACTTGGACCTGACCTGGGAGCGCACCGACAAGGCCGACGCTCTCCGTGCCGACGCGGGCCTGTAACAACCACGAGCCGGGCAGCCTCCCGGTCACAGATTGTGAATCGGATCAAAGCGGCATAAAATATTCTCGAAACAAGCAAGCAGGCCGAGACAATCAGTCCCGGCCTGTACTGCAAGTAAGGGGAAGGCAGATGCAAAAGCAACAGAGGGACGAAGTATTCAGCAGTATCTCCGCAGAAGAAACTACGATCTACCGCGATCTGATCCGGGAGGTACGGGCCCAGCGTAAGGCATCCTCCACCGGCCAGTTCACCGCCAGAGAGGTGTTGGAGCCCCGCATGGACGGTCTTCCGTCCGGCGTGCAAAACGCTTTGAACGCCGTAATCTCCAGGGACGAGATGGGGCCGATGCCTGGGGAACAGCCTCCGGACTTCGAACTCAAACTTATGGGTTTCGAGGAGTGGATTCGGCTATCCAGCTTCAAGGGAAGCCGTCCCGTGGGTCTGATTTTCGGCAGCTATACTTGACCCCCCTTCCGCGCTCAGGTTGAGCGCATCGAACAAATCAGCAACCGGTTTGCTGACCAAGTCGAATTCTTTGTGGTGTACGTGCAGGAAGCCCATCCCACCGATGGCCGCCAAACCGACAGCAATGTCACCGAAGGCGCCCTCTTCCGGCAGCACCAGAACTTTGACGAACGCGAGGAAGCAGCTCAGACTTGTAGCCTGGACCTGCACATCACCCTGCCCGTCCTCGTCGAAGAGATGGACAACGTGATAGACGAAGCTTACGGTGCCGCGCCGGCGCGCCTATACCTGATAGACGCTGATGGCCGGGTTGCCTACCACGGCGGCGCAGGGCCCCATTTCTTCGATCTGGATGAATGGGAGCAGGCTCTCGAGGTCTGTGTCGCCAAGGCAGAGGTCGCTGGCTGACCTGACTCGCATCCTCACGGGTGATTCCACGGCAACGCCGCTCCCACTAACTTTCGTCCTTCAAAACAGGGAAAGTTCGATGGGAGCGGTTCTGTGTTGAGTGCCATTCTCTGTATAATTCAACTGTTAAGCTCAGGGTCGATTCTCCGGCATTCTATGATTTTGGCGTTGGCGAACCCGTGCGACGTTCTTGCGCCACCCGTCATTCCCGCGCAGGCGGGAATCCAGTGGACACTGCGGCAAGAGCGAATCGCCTGGTAGTGGCGACTATTCTGGGTTCCGGCATTCGCCGGAAAGACGGACCGACCGTTAAACCATTTACGAGATACATGGCTAAAAGTTTTGCCCGGCACTGGAGGCCTGATGGCGACTGAGATTCGATTCGGCACCGACGGTTGGCGTGCCCTGATTGCCGAAGATTTCACCTTCGAAAATGTGGCGCGATGCTCCCAAGGGTTGGCTGACTACCTGAAAACCCAGGGTATCGCCGGTAAGGGCCTCGTGGTCGGCTATGACACCAGGTTCCTCTCTAGGGAGTTCGCTGAAACTGTGGCCACGGTGATGGCGGGAAACGGCATCAAGGCCTATCTCTCCGAGAGGGCGGCCCCAACCCCGGTGGTCAGCTTCAACGTCCTGCATCATCAGGCCGCTGGGGCCGCCATTATCACTGCCTCGCACAATCCCGCTAACTGGAACGGCTTCAAGTTCAAGCCCGAGTATGCCGGGAGCGCAACTCAAGAAATCACCGACCAACTGGAGTCGGCTATAGATGATGCAGGTCCGGTTCAGCAAAACTCCTTAAGCCGGGCTCGGGACGAAGGCCTCATCGTCGAGTTTGACCCGGACCCGCCCTACATCGAGAAGATAAATGAACTGATAGACCTGCCGTCCATTCGCAACGCTGGTCTCCGGGTGTCGGTGGACGCCATGTTCGGGGCCGGGGCCGGTTACCTCCCCAGGCTAATCTCGGGTGGAAGCACAACGGTTGATGAGATTAACGGTTACCGTAATCCGGCCTTCCCCGGCATGGAGCAGCCAGAGCCTATCGCGCATAACCTGACCACGTTGATCGAGAAGATCAAATCCGGAGGCCCGTCCGTGGGTCTTGCCATGGACGGTGACGCCGACCGGGTGGGTGTGGTCGACGAGAACGGCCGGTTCATCACGACCCTTGAGGTCTTCTCCCTGTTGGCCCTCTACCTGCTGGAGAACAAGGGCGAGAAAGGCGCATTGGTTAAGGGCGTCACGTCGTCGATGATGTTAAACAGGCTGGGGGAGCGATACGGCGTGGACGTCCACGAGATGAAGGTGGGCTTTAAGTACATAGGACCTCGGATGTCAGAAGTAGACGCGCTGATGGGTGGAGAGGAGAGTGGCGGGTTCGCTTTCCGGGGGCATATACCGGAGCGGGACGGAGTGCTCAGTGGGCTGTATATCTTGGAATACATGGCCAAAACCGGCCGGCCCCCATCCCAGTTGGTCCAGCAACTCTTTGACCAGACGGGCTCCCACTACTACAACCGCCGGGATGTGTCGTTCGACCCTCGGGACCGGGTCAGGATAGAGGAGAAGCAGCGTAGCGGTGGCCTGACGGAGGTTGCGGGGATGACCGTGCGGAGTACTGATGATATAGACGGGCGCAGATTGGTTTTCGACGACGCTTGGCTAATCATTCGGTTCTCCGGGACCGAGCCTTTGTTGCGCTTATACGCGGAAGCCGGACAGCCGGAGATGGTGGAGGCACTAATCGACGGAGCGGCGGAATACCTGGGAGTTTAGCTGCGATGTCACCCGGACGTTATTCGGGGCTTGTCTAATAGTCCGGTACAACTGTTCGTGGTGAGCTTGTCGAACCACACCGGGTCAGATGCGCAGTCCTCGACAGGCTCAGGACGAACGGGGTGAATCGCAGCGTTCGTCCTGAGATCCCACTGAAGTGTGAACACTGCGGTCAGATGACGGAATAACTTACCGCTTGGTGTACTGAGGCGCTCGGCGGGCCCGCTTCAGACCATACTTCTTACTTTCCTTGATGCGGGCGTCCCTGGTGATGAACCCGGCACGGCGTAACGCTGGCTTGAGTTCTTCATTGTAGACCACAAGAGCTCTGGCGATGCCGTGGCGGATGGCTTCGGCCTGGGAGTGCACTCCGCCGCCTAATACTTTGACCACTACCCGGAACCGGTTGACGGTGTCGCTGGTCCGGAAAGGCTCGACGATGATGTCGCGCCAGGGTTTGTAGTCGAAATATTCTTCGATGGTCTTGCCGTTGAGCGCGTACACGATGTCGTTGGGACGCTGCGCGGTGGCGCTGGGCATGTTCTCGGCAGCGGCGATGAGAGCCACGACGCGCCGGGGAACCCCCATGGCGCCTATGGCCTGCATGGCCCCGATCACGGCGGCGGCTCCGGCCATGTCGTGCTTCATGCCCATCATCCCCGCACCGGACTTCAGGGACAAACCGCCACTATCGAAGCAGATGCCCTTGCCAACGAGCACCAACGGGGCCTCGTCGCGGTCTCCCTCGTGTTCCATGATGATGAATGCGGGCGGGTTCACGCTGCCCTGGCCGACGCCGAGAAGGGTGTTGAAACCCTCGGCCTCCAGGTCCTCCGTTTCGAGCACGCGGCAGGTGAGCCCGACTTCACGGGCCACGTCGCGGGCGCGGTCGGCGAGCGCGAGAGGCGGCAGGTAGTTGGGGGCCTCGTTCGCCAGGTCGCGCGCGGTGTTGGCTCCCGCCGCGACGATCTCACCGATGCGTGCGCCAGCCTCGATATCGTCTAGTACGGCTCCGTCAGCATCCAACAGCGTCAGCGTGTCCAACGCCTTCTGGGGGTCATTCTCACCGCGGGTATGGTGCAGGTTCGAGCGATAGAGAGCCAATAGGGCTCCCTCTGTGATCGCCTCGCCTGCCTCGGTCGCCGACAGTGATAGACCGGTGTGGAGAGCGAGACCAACCTCACGACAGCCGGTGTCCCGCAGCTTGCGGGCCGCGTCGCCGACAGAGCATCGTAGGCGCTC
>CAJWER010000273.1 GCA_913030785.1 uncultured Chloroflexota bacterium
CTTGTTCTTGTCCTTATCCTTCTTGCCACCTTTGTCTCCCATCGCATACTCCTTTTGTTGTTCACTCGCCGAAAGGGCCCTGCCACGTACTAAATAGAGGCGCGGCAGGCGGGTCAAGGAGGCTGGCGCAGTCCCAGCTGGAGTCGACCTCTTCCTTCATTCATAAGTGAATCCGAGAGTAGTTGGCAACAAGTATTCTTGCATCCTGTCCGAACCGAGGCGCATGCGACAGCGATTTCTTCCCCTGCAGAGCTATTCCGAGTTCGCAGCAAGCAGCGAATTCCCGGAATCTTTATCGAAGATCATCCACATCAGCGGCTACTGCTCGCGTGACGCCTGCGAACCGTTCAAGATCTGCCGGAGACACCAATGCAATTGACTGATCGACAGGTTCACTTTTTCCACACCTTCGGCTACCTGGTCATCCGCGGGCTGCTGTCGCCGCAGGAAGTCGACCGTGTTACCCGTGGCTTCGAGTGGTCCATCCAGAACCGGGGCGCCGGCGCTGACCACGACGGTACCCAGCGCACCATGTTCGGCGGGCCTATCGAGCATGCTCCAGAAATGTGCGCCCTCATGGATCACCCCGGAATCCTCGGCCTCATCGGCGGTGTAATCGGTGAGGACTTCAGTTACTGCGGAGGGGACGGGAACTACTATGTGGGCGATACGGGCTGGCACCCCGACGGCAACTGGGGACAGCTGTGGGCGACGAAAACGGCATTCTATCTCGACTCGGTGCGACATGATACGGGCTGCCTGCTGGTGATCCCGGGGAGCCACCGTGCGGACCACTTCATCCGCAAGAACTCGATCAACCCGAATGAATCCCTGGAGAGTCTCGGCGTAGCTCCCGACCAGTTTCCCGGCTGTGTCGCGTTGGAGTCGGATCCGGGAGACGTGGTCATCTTCAACCACGATCTGTATCACGCATCCTTTGGAGGGGACAAGCGTCGGCGCATGTTCACGATGAATTGCACCCGGCACGCCGTCGAGTCCGAGGATCTGGAGTTGGCGCGCAAGTATATCAGTGTGCACTCACCGGGTGGATCCAAGATCGACACGGGGGCGGGCATGTTCTTTCCAACAATGCTGAACACGGCGGATGAGAAGCGCATGGCTCACCTGCGGCAGCCGCTGCAGATCCACGACGAACTCTTTCCCCAGTTTGCACCGGGCTCGCGAGAGCGGGAGCCCCATCGTAGCAGAATGTAGCGCCGGATTTCCCTGCCGCCGGTTTCAGATGAGATCGTGCTGTCCTTCGATGAGAAGTGCTCCATCAACTCCACGGGTCTGGCCGTGCCGATGGATCTGCTGCCGCATGCCATGCCATCGTACGACCGACTTATCTGTATTCTGCAACTCCTCATCGTCACGCTGGCGGTCTCACTCTCCGTCGGAGCCGATGAGGGTGATCAGGAACGTTCTCAAGCATCAGGACGCGATGGGCGACATCTCGCTTCGTGTGGCCCAGGTCGGCCTGCATTGCGTAGGGGTAGATGTTGCGGTGGCCAAACATGGCGAAGGCGAGGTAGCTGTCCTCGGGCGATGGAGACGGGCGCTACGCTTTGCAGCCGCAACAGCAGCAGCACAAGCATCACCATCACTAGTGTCAATCCTGCAAGAGACGTGGAGAAACCGCCCGTCACATCGAATACCACGCCGAGAGACAACGGGCCAAGCACGCCCCCAATCTCGGCAGCGGCAAAGAAGAGGCCCCCCGCGGTCCCCGCCCGCCGTGCGCCAACCTCCGGCTGTTCCACCAGGATGAGCACGGCAACGATCATTAGGGTGCTCTGACCAATCCCCTGCAGGACAAGGCCGAGCGTCACGATCGGCAGGGCGCCGGACTGCAATAGCAGGCTGGCGACCATACCACATAACAGCGAGCACAACATGACCAAATAGCGACGCCGGGGCACGGCGAGACGGGAAACAAGGACGGCGGAGACAATCCCGATCGCCACCGGCATGGCGGACCAAATTCCCGCGGCCTCGACTGACATGCCACTGGACCGCAGGATTTCAGGCAACCAGTTATTCAAACCGTGGTTAAAGAAGAAGATCCCGATACTCATCAACAGAATCAGGCGAACGGCTGGCACTCGGAGAAGCTCGCGAAAGACAGCACCCTGGGGCTGACGCTTTGCTTCCTTGAGACTCGACTCGCTCTCACGAACCGCCGGATGTGCGCTGATCAGCAACCACACAGTACTGGCGAGGGCAACAAATCCCGCATACGCCAGAAAGACCAAGCGCCTGCACCATGCTGTGATCGTCATCGTCGGACGTGATCTGCCAGACCATGACCCCGCCCAGACCCTGCCCACGCACATACTCGGCTTTCAGTCTGGCCGATTTGGGATCCTCATAAACGACGGTGATTCCCTTGTGGGCATCGTAGAGCCACGGCGATTTGGCTTCCTCGTGCCAACGCCGGCGAAGCTCTTGCCGTTGAAAGGCAGGCCCATGACCAGCTTTTCGGGTGGGACGCCGCGCGAAGGTCAGCAGATAGTCGCGCCCGTCCAGTTCTGCCTGGGCATCGAGGGACTTGCGCAATGACTGCAGTAGCTGCGTGAAGTTTTCGCGATCCTCGGGCCGCCCCGGCTGCAGGCCCGCACTGTTGGGATACTCCCAAATCGATGTCTACACCGTCGAAACCGTAGCGGCGGAGAAGTTCCCGGACCAGGTCCAGCCTCCCACCGAGATCAGCGTCTTCAGATGTGGGTGGCGCTGTTTCAGCTTCAGTAGTTGCCGGAAGTGGCCGCCGAAGACGCCCACCGGATCGCCGGGATAGGCGCGGTCGACGTCGAGGTGGGGGTAACCGATGGCGATCTGACCGCTCTCGGCGCCGACGTTGGCGAAGGCGTAGTTGACGTGAGTGAGCAGGTGTCCGGGGATGTCGGCGACCTCATACGGGTTGCGCCCCCTAGGAGGTCCAGCCAGGGTAGTAGGCGATCACCCGGTGGCCAGCGGCAACCAGGCGCGCTCCCGGAGACGACTCGGTCATGGTCACGAACTCCGCACAAGATGAAAGGAGAGCGACGGCGATGATGAACTGATACACACGCATGTCATGGCTCCTCTACTCGTTGTCTAATCCTTCTGGACCCACTGTTCGCCGGCCCCGTCCTGGGGCACATAGCCGAGTTCGTCCCGGGCCCGAGTGATGTCAAAGATCTTCCAGTGATTGTCGGACGTGGCGAAATACACGCCGTACTGAACATCCGTCTTCAGACAGCAATTCATGAACTGAGCCGCGTCCCGGTGGCTGAGCCACAATGCAAGGGCAAAGGGAGAGAAGGTCGGATCGTTGCCACGCATACACCAGCCGATACGTACGTGTATTGAACTCAACTGATGGTAGTCGAGATAGTAACTGCCAAGGGCTTCTCCATAGGCTTTCGAAGCGCCGTAATAACCGTCGGGGCGGATGCGACAGGTTTCATCGATGAGTTCGTACTGACCATGGTCCAGCTTGGCGAAGTCTCCCGCCACAATGTGCTTCCACGGCTCATCGAGGTAGAATCCCCCGGTGGCGTGCTGCGAGCTGGCAAAGATCACCCGCTTGACGCCCATTCGTTTACTGGCCTCAAACACATTGTATGTGGAAATGAAGTTGTTCTTCAGCGTCGATTCCCAGTCCGCCGAGACTCTGGTGTCGGCTGCCAGATGCACCACCGCGTCATGACCGGCGACGGCCTCTTCCACCGAAGACAAATCGTCCAGATTGCCAACAATCGAGCGGATCCCCTCGGCCTCCTTGAGATCGAATGAGGAGAACTCGTATTCATCAGACAGGCTATTCACCATGATCGAACCGATGAGGCCGGCCCCTCCGGTGAGCAGAACTTTGGGGAGTTCAGTTGTCACGTTTCCTCCATGTCTACGATTCGTAATCTCAACGGATGGATTACTTGCTCACTTGAAACTGCACATAGATCGCGAATGCGATAGTGTGCTCTCAGATCGAACTGGTGTGCCGGGATAGGGGTTATGAGCCGACTACGATCAGCGGCCCTTTGCCACTAG
>CAJWER010000274.1 GCA_913030785.1 uncultured Chloroflexota bacterium
TCAATGTCTAACATAGGGAGTGGTACCACACCTGGGGGCACGTCACCTGCGCCCGTTGCTCGACCAGTACCTACCAACGGGGATGGAAAAATCGGTTGGGATTGTGTCAGGGAGCTACGTCAACGGTGTGCGCCTCGGGCATGATGAGCGGCAGACCAAAACGTATCTCATGGCGATTCTTCTGACCGCTGCTGGTGCGCTTAGGCATCTGAGAGTTGAAAACGGCCAGCCTGGATGAGGATCACATACTTCACAATCACCAAGGAGTCGCGCTTTGTCGGACATTCCCACTGAGGGGCCAGCCTCAGCATGAAGAACATCTTCCTCACCATTATTCCTACGTCTTCAGGCGTTAGGGATCTACTTCGCCTCGGGATGGTGGACAAGCTGCTCTCGTTGTCTGACGAAGTGCGAGTCATATTGGTGACCCCTGCCCATACGGTGCCCGAGTTCCACGAGGAGTTCGCCGGACCGCGGGTAGTCATCCGGGCACATCCGATGTTCGAGGGCTTTCCGGGAAAGCGACTACCACAGGCCGTGCTGAACGGTAGCATGCGGATTCAACGCAAGGCCAGAAGCCGGAGGCTCATGGCCGTTGCGACACGCGTCCAGAGTGGGCTGATGGCACTGGAGGAGGACAAGATCGCCGAACTCTTCGCCGAATTCCCGCCGAGCCTCGTGGTCTCGAGTCACCCGAAGATGATTTCGGACTGGTCACTCCTCTACGCCGCCAAACGGCGCCGGATTCCGACTCTCGCCATCGTTCGCAGCTGGGACAATATCCTCAAGGGACTGACGATTCTCCCCGACTTTCTCGCGGTGTGGAACGAAATCAACCGGCGAGAGGCGATGACCCTCTATGGCTATACTGAGGACGAGGTCTTTGTTACGGGAGCTCCAGCCTTCGATCGGTATTTCTTGCCGGGAACGTTGAAGCCAAAGGACGAATACTTGTCTGCTGCCGGCTTGGACCCACGTCGTCCCGTCATCGTATACGCGACTCTCGGGCAGTTCCGATACGACTACGACGAGACCTTCCTACTTGACCTCCTGCTCAAGTTGACGGACGAACACGAGGAGTTTTCGGGGGCGCAAATCGTGTGCCGACTTCATCCTACGACGCAGATACGGTTTTTCTGGAAATACACCGCCGACCCAAGGGTCACACTGTCCTTCCCCAAGGCATACGACAAAGCGTTAGGGTGGTCGATGACCGTCGCGGAAGCCGATGATTCCGCGAATCTGCTTTGCCATGCTGATGTCGTGATAACACCGACGTCCACGATGATGTTGGAGGCTCCCATCTTCGACACGCCCACGATTCTGCCGATCTTCAGCACCGTGCAGCCAGAAATGGCGGAGCGATACTTTAGCGGCCTCGCGTTGAAACAGCATTGTAAGATCCTGGCGGAAAAGGGATGGTTGCCATTCGTGCGGTCGGAACGACAACTGGCTGAGGCCCTGTTACAGGCCATTCGTGACCCTTCCCTGGGCCGAGAGGGCCGGCGCGCTGTGGTCGAAGAGTATGTCCCGTTTCGAGACGGCAAGTGCCGCGAGCGGATTGCCAGGCTGATCCTAGACTTGATGAGCCAAGACCCATCATCTGAGTGACAACGTGAAAGTCCTCTTCCTTACCGCATGGTATCCAACCCCTCAGCGGCCTGCTTTTGGGGTCTTTGTACGCGAACACGCTCGCGCCGCCCAACAGTTTCACGACGTTCACTTGCTTCATGTCGTCCTGACCCCTCGGGCAAAACAGAAGGCCGGGAGGTCGATACATGTGGAGCACTCACGCGACTCGGATCTGCCAGTAAGTCGCGCAACGGTGTCGGTCCCTCCGATGCTTGGATTGGGCGATGTCGTCTACGTTCGTCTCGTGGCTGAGGCTCTCGCACAAACCGGCTTCGTACCAGACGTGATTCACTGCAACATCACTCTTCCGGTGGGTCTAGGAGCGTTGTACCTGAAGAAAAAGCTGGGTGTGCCGGTCGTCCTGACGGAGCATTCCAGTGACTTTCGTCTATTCTACACGGGCACGGCCTGGGCGCGAGTCAAGGCTCGTCGGGCGTTACGTGGGGTCGACAGAGTGCTCCCAGTTGGAGAAGGCCAACGCAAGATGATGGAAGTGTTCGAGCCACGAGCGAAGTATGTCACCATTCCGAACGCCATCGATACGAATATGTTCTGCCCCGGGACCAACTCGGATCGCGCTGGACCGATACAAGCCCTGACGGTTCTCGGGCTTTGGGAGCACAAGGGCATCCAGTTTTTCCTTCAGGCCTGTGCGCGCCTTCCAGAGCAAAGCCAGCGAGCTCTGCAGCTCACGATACTGGGCAGCGGTCCATACGAGAAAGAACTCTTCGACCTGCGCGACCAACTTGGCATCGCAGGCTCCGTACATTTCCTGCCTGGCAGCAGGTCAAAAGCGGAGATAGCGACTTTGATGCGCGAATGCGACTTTCTGGTTCACCCAAGCCTTCGCGAGGCTACACCCTGCGTTATCATCAAGGCTATGGCCTGTGGCAAGCCGGTACTGGCAACCCGGTGCGGCGCCTCGGAATACCTGGTCGGGCCGGCGTCTGGGAAGATCGTGAATAAGGGCGACGCCGATGCCCTCGCCGCGGGACTATTGGAGATGATGGACGACTACCGTGGGTACGATGCCTCGCGATTGGCCGAGATGACTGCACTGAAGTATTCCTACGAGGCGATAGGGCGCCGCTTCGACGAAGTCTACCGTGAGCTCACGGCTCCCTAGAGCGTGGGGGCCAAGCCTGTTGTCTGGAGTTGAACTCCATTGAGGGACGCTGAGGCCGCGAACGAAGGCCGGCGCGTTCTGGTCATCGCCTATTTCTTTCCGCCAAGTAACGCGTCCGGTACCCATCGCACGATGCGCTACGCGCGTTACCTGCCTGAATTCGGGTGGCAGCCGATCGTTCTGACAGTGAAGGGCGAGGCCCACTGGATCGTGGACGAAGGTCTATTGGCTCAGCTACCCCCGGGTCTTCAGGTCCATAGAACTCGATCGATCGAGCCTGCGAGGGCCCTGGGGAAGTTGGCTGGATCGTTTCGCCGGGCCCTTCGCGGCGGGAGGCATCCGGCCGAGGGACCGGCTCCGGTCGGTGACTTCGGCCCCCAGCCGTCCACGGGGGCTGTAATGGCAACCCTCAGGAAGGGGCTCGGATGTGTCCAGGATCTCCTGTCGATACCGGACGCGCAAATCGGCTGGCTTCCGTTCGCAACGTGGACCGGAATGAGGGTAATCCGTAGAACCAGGCCGGAGCTGATCTATACCACCGCGCAGCCTTGGACTGCGTCACTCATCGGGTTGGCGCTGAAGCGCTTGACCGGTCTGCCCTGGATCGCTGACGTGCGTGACGGGTGGACCGTGGCAAGCGGCTTCCACGGCACCACCTCTGGTTTGAAACGAGCTCTAAGCAGAACGTTGGAAAGGCTCGTAATTCGTAATGCCGATCTGATCATCGTCACGACCAACGCTACCCGGGACGCCTACCTACGGCATTTCGAGGGCGAGTTGACCGAGAACAGGGTGGCCGTAATCTACAATGGCTTCGATAGCCAGCATCTCGATGCAATGAATCGCACAAGCGCGTCGGGGGACAGCCGATTCACGCTGGTCATGGCGGGCACGACCCGCGCGGCGCATGACCTTCTGCCCTTTTGTGAGGCTCTGTCAGACGTTGTGCGTGGCAGAGAACTCTCACCTGAACAGATCAGAGTTTCCTTCGTCGGTGACGTGTACCCTGCCCTCGTTCAGCACGTGAAGTCGCTGGCCATCACGGAGTATGTGTGCTTTACAGAGAGAGTGTCCTATGAGGAATCCAAGAGCGTGATAGGTCAGAGTTCGGCGCTGTTGCTCCCGATTGGCTGCGTGGCGGGCTCCGAGTTCACGGTCCCTGCCAAAGCGTTCCACTACCTGCTCGCCGACAAGCCCATTCTTGCCTTGGCACCGGAATCCAGCGAGGTCGCAAACTTGGTGCGGGAAAGCGGGTCTGGGATCGTCGTATCAC
>CAJWER010000275.1 GCA_913030785.1 uncultured Chloroflexota bacterium
GGGGCGCTGGTTCACCACAGACGGATCATCGCAGACATTCGCGAGTGGATTGATTGGCTGAGGGAGGAGTCTCCGGAGATTCCTCTATACGTGCTCGGAGAGAGCATGGGCGCCCTCTACGGGACCCTGTTCGGCATGGCGCACGGCGGCAAGATCAGCGGCCTGATCCTGGTCGCTCCACCCGTGGTCCCTTCATTAAAGCAGACACTTCACTTCGATACCGCCAAGACGATCCTTTCGCTGGCAATACCATTCAGACGGCACCGAGTCGGACTCACGGGTTGGCGGCTCGCGGTAGGCTCGGCGGACGAGAATTTCATCAAGGAGCGCCGGACGAGCAAGCTGGCTCAGGACTCGGTTTCCATCGGCTACCTGACCCGGTTGAGCCAGGCGATTATGGGCCTGGGGATTCTGCGTCGTGTCCGGATCAATTGCCCGGTGCTGATGGCCTACCGGTCTGATGATCGAGTCGTCTCGCCCTGGGGTTGCAGGCGTCTGTTCTCCAGAATTATGGCCCCTGACAAGAGATTGATGGTGGTCCCGGGGGCGCGCCATACGGTCCTATGGGACCCCCACAGGTCGAATTTCTATGACGGATTGGCACGCTGGATCCGAGAGCATGAGTAGAGGGAGCGGTCTTTCTTCCGACGTTTGAGGGGGGACTGCTAGAACCTCCAACCCCTGGGGTTGCCGAACCCGCGTTTTGGATTCGGGTGAGGCACCGCCTCTGCATCTGGCAGCCCGACGAGACTTTCGTCTTTGATCCATTCGAGATCGCCCCCGTATAGCTGGCTGGTCAACAGATCCGTCAGCCGCGCTTTTTCGGCGGAGTGACTCGGGTCATCTGAAAGATCGTTCATCTCCAGTGGGTCTTCGAGGAGATCGAACATCTGGCTGCGATTGCCCACCGGGAAATAGATCAACTTGAATCTGCGGTCGCGTACCATGCGGGAGGCGTTGTCGTCCTCCCATATCTCGCCGTAGACGTGCTCTCGGGTGTCGTCGCCTACGAGAGACTTTCCCTCGATATGGTCCGGCGTCGGTATGTTCGCAAGCTCCAGCAGGGTCGGCATGATGTCGGCCTGAACCGCGAGGCGCTCGTCGAGCCTGCCGGGGTACAGGTCTTTTCTGTCCGCCGCCGGCATCAGTATCATGGGGATGTTTATCGAGAGTTGGTGGAGATTGCCTTTCCCCCAGAGGCCGTGATTGCCTAGCATCTCGCCGTGGTCCGTAGTGAACATGACGATGGTGTTGTCGAGCAGCCCCTCCTCCTTGAGCAGCCCTATGATGAGTCGTATTTGGTGGTCGACATGGGTGATGAGCCCGTAGTAGGCGGCTCGAGCCATCCGTGTGGCATTCGGGGAGTAGCTATCGATACCATGGGGACGGTTTCGCAGCGCATGGGGCCACTCCTCCGGTCGTCTGGCCCAATCGCCAACCACGGGCTCGTCGATGTCGCTGCTCAGGTACATGTCCATGTACCCGGACAGCGGGGTCAGCGGCGGGTGGGGTGCGGAAAAGGACATGTACCAGAAGGAGGGTTTGCTGGGATCACGGCGGGCGATGTACTTGGACATCTCAAATACGGTCCAGTTGGTGCGGTGAAGGCGCTCGGGCAGGTGCCACGGTCGAGGTTCGAAGTCGCCGTTGGCTGAGCCGTGGACAAACTCCTGACCGGCGTGCCCGTGCTCCTGGAGGAACATCTCGTAGTCGTCCTTGTCCATGCCCAGGTGGTGCCGTCCCTCCTCGTCGATCTGGATGTCGTCGAAGCCCAGCCGATTGCGTTGGGGGTAGGCATGCATCTTGCCGACCGCATGGGCCTGATACCCGTTGTCCCTGAAGGTCTGGGCCAGGGTGGGCAGCGGGGGCATGAAACCTCGCTCGGCGAAAGCACGGTCGCCGTGGGTTCGGGCTGAGACGCCGGTCATGATCTCGCGCCGGGCGGGAATGCACATTGGCGTTGTCGATGTGGCGTTTGTGAAGGCGATGCCGTTGGCGACGAGTTTGTCGAGGGTGGGGGTCAGGACCGTGGGATGGCCCAGGGCGCCGATAAGGCCGCCGGACCATGTGTCTGCGCAGATCAGAAGAACGTTCGGTCGGTCCAATTGGCCTCCTTCACAACTGCGGTCTGAGGAGATCCTCAGGCCAAAGAGTATACGTGAAGGCAGGTCCTTTGTTCCATTGCCAGTGGCAGCCTAAGGCCGACTGGAGTCGAGGTTAGCTTATTGCGGCAACGGCCTTTTCAGTCGAAAGGACCGCGTTTGTGATGAAACCGAAGTTGGTGAGTTCCGACTGGTAGCCGTCACCCAACTCGGGGTGTTGTGCCCCGGCCGTGGCGTCTTTCACAATCGCTACCTCGAAGCCTTGTTCGAGCAGCTCCCTCAGGTGTGCCTCGACACATAGGTTTGCGGACATCCCGCCTAGGATGACGCTGCCGATCTTACACTTGCGAAGCTGTAGGACGAGGTCGTTGTTCTCGGGTCCGTATACCTTGTGAGGGCTTGCTATGACGGTGTTGCCGTCCTCGATGAGCGGCTTGTACTGCTCCAGCCAGTCCGCGCCGGAGCCGGAGAAACCGTCGAGGTCAAGGGTACCGGTCCGGTCGAACATTTTGACCTCGTGCATCATGTTCTCGACGGTGCCGCCGAACTGCCACGAGTGGTCGGTGGGGAAGTAGTAGTACGTCGAAATGAAGATCTGGTAGCCGTTACTCTTGGCGGTCTTCATGAGTGTCTCGATGTTGGCGATGGTGCCGTTTGCCTTGACGCTTTCGCCAACGAGGCCCCACACAACTCCCTGCTCGCTAAAACAAATTGTTCTGAGGGTCGGTGATCAATACAGCGGTATCGCTCTTGTTGAAGTCCATTCGTTCTACTTGTCATTGGGGGCTTGTGGAACGGATACGACTGCGCGTTCGCGGGGAGTGAGCTCTGGCCCAAGCCAAGAGTACATAGCCGAACTTACCATCCCGCTGACTCGGATGCAATCTGGTCGCCGAAGATTTTCGGTCCACCGCAGGAGGTCGCGGGTCGTGCGCCAGGGGACGAACTTGACAGGTATTGGAGGGCGATTAACACTATCGGCAAATACTACGTAGTGATCCAGGAGGTTGAAATGGGCAAGAAGAAGGTACTCATTACAGGAGCAAGTGGCCTGATTGGCGGCCTTGTGCGTAAAGGCCTCTCCGACAAGTACGAGTTCAGCGCGCTGAATCGCCGCAAGGTCGAGGGCATTCCATCTCTTCAGGCGAGCGTCGCTGACCGCGACGCCATCCTCCCCGCCTTCGAGGGCATCGACACTGTGCTGCACCTGGGCGGGCACACCGACGGGGATGACTGGGACATACAACTGTCCGTGGATATCGGGGGGACCTACAACGTGTACGAGGCCGCTCGCAAGAACCGCGTCAAGCGGGTGATCTTTGCCAGCAGCGGCGGCACTACCCTGGGCTGGGAGTCTGAGTCACCCTATTTCGAGATTGTCGCGGCCCAGTACGACAAGATACCCGAGACGTGGCCGATGATAACCCACGAAATGCCTGTGAGGCCGGCTGGTCTTACCTACGTTGCCAAGGCGTGCGGGGAGGTAATCGGGCGCTACTACTCCGACTGGTACGGGATATCGTCCATCAATATCAGGCTCGGCGCGGTCCTTGGAAGCGACCATCCCGAGGCGAGGCGGCACTACCCGGGCTATCTGAGCCAGGCCGACTGTGTTCAGATGGTCGACAAGTGCATCAGCGCCCCGGATTCGGTTCGCTTCGACATCTTCGATGCGATCTCCGACAACAAGTACCGTTGGCGGGACACGAGTCATGCGACGGATGTACTCGGGTGGGTGGCGGAGGGCAGCGCCGAGAACTACGAAATCGCAGACAAGGGCGGACCGCATCAGATCGGCGAGACCTGGGGCTACGAGCCCGAGGTCTCCTAGAGCATTGAGGTGCGCAGGCGGGCAACGCCGCCTGCGCACCTCCTATTTCGACATTCGCGGGCGTCCCGATACTAGACCTGCATGCGGTGATCG
>CAJWER010000276.1 GCA_913030785.1 uncultured Chloroflexota bacterium
CAAGAGGTGGTCGATGGCAAGCTCGACGACCAGTTCTTGCTCGACATTTTCCAGACTGGCTCCGGCACGTCCACAAACATGAACGCCAACGAGGTCATATCCAACAGGGCCATCGAGATCCTGGGCGGCGAGCTCGGCTCACGCACACCGGTCCACCCCAACGACCACGTGAACCTCGGCCAGTCCTCCAATGACGTGATTCCGACAGCCATCCATGTCGCGGCCTTGAGCGGTCTCACCAGAGACCTGACTCCTGCCCTTGCGCTCCTGCAGTCCGAGTTGGAGGCCAAAGCCGAGGAGTTCATGGATGTCGTGAAGACCGGGAGGACTCACCTTCAGGACGCCACCCCAATCAGGTTGGGCCAGGAGTTCAAGGGGCACGCAGGCCAGGCAGAGCGCGCGATCAAACGGCTTCGCTACGCCGCCAATGGCCTCTCCGAGGTCGCACTCGGAGGTACCGCCGTAGGAACCGGCGTCAACACGCACTCTGAGTTCGCCCTGAGGGTTTGCGCCAGAATTACGGAGATGATCGGAACCCCCCTCTACGAAACGGACAACCACTTCCAGGCGCAGAGCAGCCTGGACGCTATCGTGGAGTGCAGTGGCAGCCTGAAAACCGTCGCCGTCAGCCTCATGAAGATTGCCAACGACCTCCGATGGCTCGGTTCGGGACCGCGGGGAGGAATCGGTGAGATCAATCTTCCCGAGGTGCAGCCAGGCAGTTCGATCATGCCCGGCAAGGTCAATCCGGTCATACCGGAGTCTGTGTGCCAGGTGGCAGCCCATGTGATCGGCAACGATGCAGCTATCGCAGTCGCCGGCCAGTCGGGTAACTTCGAGATCAACGTCATGATGCCCGTCGCCGCACACAACCTGCTGGAATCCATCGAGATCCTCGCCTCATCTGCCAGGAACCTCGCCACCCAGTGTGTTAGTGGCATCACCGCCACCGAGCGCGGCCCAGAGATGGTCCACAACGGCTTGGCGATCGTGACGACGCTGGTTCCGGTGATCGGCTACGACGCCGCAGCAGCCATCGCCAAGAAGGCGCAGGCCACGGGGGAAAGCATCCGCGAGGTCGCAGCCCGCGAGACCGACCTGTCGGATGAAGATCTTGATCGCATACTGGACCCGGCGATGATGACCGACCCTAATTTGGCGCCAAAAGTGTCGCTCGGCTAAGACTCGAATGACTTCACGGAAGCGCCGTCTTGCGGAGCTAAGGCCCTACGTCGAGAGGGCACGCTATATCACCGGCTGGACCCTGGGCGTCGAGCTGACCAGCCTCGACCCGGGACCGCCGTGGAGTTACATGGACCAGACGAAGGTCCTTCTGGTAGGCGCGAGGACCGTCCTCGACATGGGCACCGGAGGGGGCGAGAGGTTTTCTGAACTGCTCGAAGGATACGACGGGCTCGCCGTCGCAACCTAGGGGTGGTCCGGAAACATCCATGTTGCGTCGGAGGCCCTGGGCCGATCCGGGGTGAATCTGGCCCAGTCGTCCGGCCTACATTTGCCCTTTCACGACGCTTACTTCGACCTGGTGCTCAATCGCCACGACGAGCTTGACCCCGCTAATGTCGCCAGGATTCTCTCGCCGGGCGGCAGCTTCCTAACCCAGCAAGTTGGGCACGATAACTGGCAAGAACTTCGGGCATTTTTCCCCAGGCAAACGGACTTCGGTCCCAAATTCGACCGGTATCGTGAAGGGTTTCTCGCGGCTGGGCTCACCATCGAACGGGCAGAGAATCACGACACCCCTGTGGCGTGCCGATCACTCGGCGATCTGGTATATCTGCCCACGGCAACCCCTTGGACGGTGCCCGGCTTCGACCTCGAAGGCGACCTCGACACGCTCCTCGCCTTGGAACAGGCCCTCTACAAAAACAACCACATCGTACCCACGAACAGCCGCTACGTCATCGAGGCACACAAACCGCCCGGCTAAAGAGCACGACGTGCACCTGGCGTCATTTCAAGCTGTCACGCACCCGGTCTTCTTCGTCCTCGCGAGTCAAGACATCCCCGTCAAGCCTCGCGTTCAAAAGCGCCTTCAGCGCCTCGCCCACCATGGGGCCTTCCGGCAAACCCAGTGCCATGATATCGCCGCCGTTCAAGAGAGGGGCTACATGGCGCAACTCCGCCAGGTACCGCTCCATGTTGGCTCTCGCCGAAGTGTCATCGGTTCCGATAGCGCTTCCCTCGATAGCCGCAGGGTGTCTCCTGCGCAAGGCTGCGTGGATGCGACTCGGCCTGATGTCTGGGGATGCCAGTATCCCTATTTCAAGCCTCACAGACCCCACGTCCCGCACCACCTGCGCCCACTCAGAGTCCATGTTCAGGCGTCGAACGAGGCCAGGCACTGAAGTCTCCTCCACGCCGTACGTAATCGCAGCCAGCAGCACCAGGACTCCCATGCCCCTAGTCCCGGTAGCCGCAGCCAGTCTGTCCTGTACTCCGGGGCCGACGACCAGCGCGGGGTGCACCGCCGCCAGCACGCCCAGGTTGCTTGCTAGCTCCAGAGCCTGCGGTGCTGCCTCCTCTTCCAGCAGCCGCACAAGCTCATTGCGCACGCGGTCGCCAGAGATGCCGTCCATGTGGTGCAGGTCGCGTCGCAATAAACCTGCTGTGGTGGGCTCCAGCCCCAACCCGAGACGGGCCATGTAGCGCACAGCACGTAGGATTCGAGTCGCATCATCTGTGAAGGAGCCATCGTGTAGGACTCGGAGCACACGTGCCTCCAAGTCCGCACGCCCTCCATGGGGATCAAGCAGGTGACCCCATTCGTTAGGGTGCAGCGAGATGGCCATGGCGTTTATTGAGAAGTCACGGCGGGCCAGATCATCCGCGATGTTGCCAGTGGAAACCGTTGGCAACGCGCCCGGGCTTGTGTAGGTCTCACGCCGGGCAGCCACCAGATCCAGCTCAACATCCCCTACGACGAGCTTCGCGGTGCCGAACTCCGACCGCGACACGACCTCACCGCCGAGTAGTCCCGCCAGATGCTCTGGCGGCTCGGGTGTGCTGTCCTCCACGGAGATGTCCAGGTCCATGGAGACGCGATCCAAGAGCAGATCGCGCACAGTCCCGCCCACTAGATATAGCGCAATATCCAGGCCGACGGAAGCCTCGGAAGCAGCCCGCAGGACGGCAAGCTGCCCTGATTGAAGTGAGCGCTCCAGAAGTTCGCCGACGTTGTCCATTAGTCTAGTCCCCTGTCGCTAGCCACCGTCCCCAAGGTGTTCATCGAACCATGCCAGGGTACGGACCAGATACTCCTCACGCATCTTTGGTGGGCCTGACTTCACGAAGCCGTGGGACGACCCCGGGAACCGCACCATCTCGACCTCTTTTCCGAGCCGTTTCAGCGCTACCAGGTACTCCTCGCTCTGGCCGATGGGGCAGCGAACGTCGTCCTCGCCATGAAGTAAGAGCACAGGGGTCTCGACGTTGCCAGCATAGGTCAGCGGCGAATGCTCGACCAATAGTGCGGCATCCACCGCCGTTCCGCCCCAGTCCATGGTGTACTCCACGGTCGTACCCGGAGTCACTCGCATCACCTCGGCCTCAAAGGAAGGCCGTCCACGGGCGACGACTTGGAGCTTCCCAGTCAGTTCATCAGAAACCAGAGCATGACTGCCTGTGGTCCTGACCTTCGCACCTTGCTCGGATAGGTCATGGCTCCCCAACAACGCTGGTTGGCCAGGAACTTCCAGACCGTAAAGACTCACACCCCAAACAGCATCTACCAAATACGCCGTGTTGTTCTCTACATGAATTGTAATGGCATCGGTTCCAAGATCCAGAGTGTCGTGCAAGTTGGGAGTTGCTGGAATCGAGACATCATAAATTTCGACTCCCTCAGAGCCCATGGCAAGGTACAAATATCCGCTCCCCACCGCCAAGTCTGAAAACTCCAGGTTTAGATCACTATAGACCGACACGAGATTAAGAGAATCTCGAACGTCTACGATTTCAAGGCCGATAACACCATCACTCACATACAGAGATCCTCCAGATAC
>CAJWER010000277.1 GCA_913030785.1 uncultured Chloroflexota bacterium
CTCGGGAACGCCTCGCAGGAATATGGCGGCATTTATCGCGCTCGATCCACCAACTACCCTACCCCTGGGAACGATGCCGGGCGTTGATTGGCCGGTGTACCGCGCTACATACCACCAGAAGTGGGGTGAGGCGTAGCCTTCACTCGGACGCGGTGGTTGGCGATAGTTGTATTTGACCTCGTCGGGCAGATCTTTGATGACTGGATAGTCGGGCCCTACCTCTAGGAGCAGGACCGTGTGGTCCGGATCCTCGGTGAGACGAGCGGCAAGCACTGCCCCAGCGGAGCCTGCGCCAACGATGATCGTGTCGTACCGTAGTTCACGTGTGTAGCTGTTCATAGTCGGTTGGGGAGTGATTCTACGCCCAAGCGAGGCTCTGAGTCCACACCCTGCCGATGGTACAATTCCGACAAAAGACGCAGGCGTCGGAGCTGGTCTCTGTCCCTTCCAGCGTGTTGAGAGCAACGAGCTGCACCAGTGGGTGTGCCCTCAGTCCAAGTCGCAGAGGGCGGGTCACAGGCCCGTCCCTACGGTTTGGGCCAAAAAAATTAATCTACTCATGGAGTCTTGATGAAGAAGCTAGGCCTTATAGTCAACCCCGTGGCCGGCATGGGCGGTCGCGTTGGCCTCAAGGGTAGCGACGGCCCGGAGGCCTTGGCGCGTGCTCAAGAACTGGGTGCCGTACCGGAGTCGCCCACACGAGCCGTCGAGGCCCTAAAAATGCTGCTCCCCATTTCGGATCGCCTGCAGATCATCACGTTCCCCAATGAGATGGGTGAGGAGGAAGCCGCACAAGCAGGCTTCCGGCCCATCGTAATCGGAAAGATAGTCAGCGGCGCCACGACTCCGAATGACACACGTGCCTCCGCTCTTGAGATGAAGAACGCAGGCACGGACCTCCTGCTGTTTTGCGGTGGAGACGGAACCGCAAAGGACATTCACGACGCCATCGGTCGCTCCATGACCGTGCTGGGCATTCCTGCCGGCGTCAAAATCCACTCGGGCGTCTACGCCACGACCCCCCGCGACGCCGGCAGAGTCGCCCGAAGATTACTTGAGGACGAATCGGTCGGGGTGCGCGATGCAGAGGTGATGGACATAGACGAGGACGCGGTCCGACGAGGCCATATCGCTGCGCGTCTCCACGGCTACCTACGGGTTCCCGACGACCAAAACCACGTGCAGACAGCAAAGTCAGGCTCCGCTCCGTCGGAGGGTGAAGCGCTGAGGTCGATAGCAGTTGGACTCGTCGAAGAGATGCAAGACGGGCGACTGTACATCATGGGCCCCGGCACCACCGTAGGCGCGGTAATGGATGAGCTGGGTACCCCGAACACCCTGCTGGGGGTCGACGTGGTGCAGAACAAAAAAAGCATCGCGTCGGACGTTACCGAGAGCGATCTGCTCAGGCTCCTGGAGCGCTCGCGCGCCACAATCATAGTGACCGTGATCGGCGGCCAAGGATACATTCTTGGCCGTGGCAATCAGCAGATCAGCCCATCGGTTTTGCGCAAAGTAGGCGGGGAACAGATCGTCGTAATCGCGCCTCCACAGAAACTGGCCTCTCTTTCAGGTAGGCCTCTTCTTGTGGACACGGGCGATCCCCTACTAGACGAGACGCTGAGCGGCTACCGGAAGGTCATGACCGGCTACAGACAGTACGCAATGCACCGAGTCGGTGACTAGGGAGGCAACATGGACGTCACCCTGAGTGACGGTGAAATGCTAGCCTTGGTCAGGCAGGTGCAGACTGACAGCGAGATTGTAGATCGCGAGGTGCTTCAGAGCACTCGGCTATCCCGCGTGGAACGCGTGACTTTGGAAGACGGCGCTACCTACATCGCAAAGCGAGGCACACATCTACTGATTGACGAGGTTGACACGATTCGCGCACTTCTCGGGTCTCCAATTCCCATGGCGGAGTTGTATGTAGCTGATGTCAAAGGCGAATCTCTGACGATGCTGATGGAAGACCTGGGCCCTGTCAAAATACAGCCTACGCTTGAGGACGCTGCTGAAATGGCAGTTCGGATGACCCAGACGACACCGCCAGATCACTTGGCTACCGAGGGTCGTGAATCGTTGGAACGCCTGCCTCAAAACATCAAGTCTGGCATTGAACAGCTAGTGTCCTTGGGAACGTGGGAGAACCCGGATCGAATTAGGCGACCTGTAGAGAACATCGTGAACGCTGCCTCGGAGCTGGGTTCCGGCACTGAGATCCGGCCCTTTGGTCTTTGTCACAGAGAGTATCACCCGACCAGTCTGCATATTGGAACCAAAAAAACAGCTCTGGTCGACTGGCAACGCACCTATGTAGGACCCCTACTACCCTGCCTCGCAAACTGGTTTCCAATGGCCGACGCTCCGAACATGAAGGCTTGTCGCCAGCTTATCAAGGCGTATGTCTCCGCGGGCGGCGACCCCGAGGCTCAAGACAAAAGGGGCGATTTGCGGCCCGAATCCTGGGCGTTCTTCTGGCAGCGGGTCGGGGCAGCCGAGTGGTGGATCAACTCCCAGATTAACTGGCAGACAAACGATACCCAGGATGGTAGCTGGCAGCGAGCGGTCGAGCGGGTTATCGTCGACGCCCAATGGCTGCTACCCTAGTGCCTGTTGGAAACTCGCAGTTCCGGCGTATATCGAATCGCGAAATGGATCCCACGCTACCGTGCTTAAGACTTGGCAAATGGAGGATACGCAATGGGCAGCTTCGACGGCAAAGTCGTGATCGTGACAGGGGCGGCATGGGGCATCGGAAGGGACACGGCACTGGAGTTCGCCCGCGAAGGTGCCAGTGTCGTCATAGCCGATGTGGACAAGGCAGCCGGCGAGGCCGTGGAGTCGCGCCTACGAGAACTGGGTCCAGGAGGGCTGTTCGTTGATGCAGATGTCTCTCAGGCCGCAGCCTGCCGCCGGGTTGTCTCTGAGACGGTCGCAGCATTTGGCGCGGTGGACGTACTGTTCAACAATGTTGGCATACAGCCCACCGACTCGTATCAGAACGTCGAGGACACACCGGAAGAGACCTGGGACCGCATCTTGGACATTAACCTCAAGAGCTACTACCTGATGTCAAAGTACGCTATCCCCGAGATACGGAAGCGCGGAGGCGGTGCAATCATCAACACTGCTAGCGTGCAGGGGCTACAGTCACAGAACCTGGTGCCTGCGTATGCTGCCAGCAAAGGCGGAATCCTTTCACTCACCCGGCAGATGTCCCTGGACTATGCGGCTGAAAACATCCGCGTGCTCGCGGTGAATCCCGGCGCCATCGACACGAAGATGCTGCGTACGTCTGCTGAGCTTGCAGATGGCGACACCGATGAATTGATCGCCTCGTGGGGCAAGGGCCATCCCCTGGGCAGAATCGGCACAGGGCAGGATATCGCCAACGTCGTCGTGTTCCTGGCAAGTGATCGGGCAAGCTTCATGACCGGCTCATACATCAACGTCGACGGTGGATTCATGGCAGTTGGGGCCTGGGGTTCGGCAGGGTCCCCTGATTCGGAGGGTTGAGCTGACAACGAACAAGGATCAGATGGCTGGTCGCGTTGTGATGGTGACGGGGGCCAGCAACGGGATAGGCAGGTCGATTGCCCTAGGGCTAGCGCGCGTCGGTGCGACGGTTGTCATGGTTTGCCGAAATCGCGAGAGAGGCAAGGCTGCCCAGGGGTGGATATCGGACCTCGCAGGCGATGTGCGCCTGGACCTACTGGTCGCGGACCTATCGTCGCAAGGCCAGATCCATATGCTGGCCAGAGATTTCCTGGACAAATATGACCGTCTGGACGTGTTGGTGAACAACGCCGGGGTGCTGATGGGCCATCGCTCGGTCACCGATGACGGCCTCGAGACCACGTTTGCAGTTAATCACCTCGCCTATTTCCAGTTGACCGCACTACTCTCGCATCGTCTCGTAGAGACCGCCCCATCGCGTGTGGTGAACGTCGCGTCAATAGCCCACGAACGGGGTCGCCTACGCTTTGACGATCTTCAGGGAGAGAAGCGATACGGGGC
>CAJWER010000278.1 GCA_913030785.1 uncultured Chloroflexota bacterium
CAGACGGGGACGTTCACCCACGACTACGACGTCGAGGATACGGCCCTCGTGATTCTGCAGCATAGCAACGGCACGATGAGCAGCGTGCAGGCCGGCTGGAGCATCGCCACCGGTCGGTACACCGCCAAAAGGGTCTACGAATTGCACGCCTCGGCCGGCTCATTCCTGTTCGACCACGAGGGCAGCCCACTTGCGGTATTCAGGCCAGACCAGGACGGTTGGGAGACCCCCGAAATGGCCCCGGAACGCGATGACGACGCCGGGTACTACGGGTTCCGCGATCTGTACTTCGCAGCCCTGGCGGCAGGTGAGCCGCTGCCCATCCCCGCCGCGGAGTCCCGCCATGTCCTATCCGTCGTCGAAGCGGCCTACGAGTCTGCCCGCAACGGCCCCACCGCCGACGTGGCGGCATAACCGGCAATCAACGTGGCCGTGCGGTCAGACGGCGGGCCGCGGTGCGCAGTCATTCAGAGGTGATAATGTGAATCTTAGACCCAAGGCGCGGTACGATTCCGTGTTCCGCATGCTGAACCCGGAAGGCAGGAGAGGCAAACTCAGGCTCGACAAAAACGAGAACGTGGCAGGGCTACCCGAGGAGCTGATCCAGCAGGCCTTGTCCGGGCTGACGGCCGAGTCCATAGCGATCTACCCAGAGGTACAGCCCCTATACAAAAAGCTCGCAGAGTCACTGGACCTGGACGAGGCGAACCTGATGCTGGCGGCGGGCTCGGACCCGGCCATCAAGTCGCTATATGAACTGTTCGTCGGCGAGGGCGATAGCGTCGTCCTGCCGAAGCCTACGTACGCCATGTTCCACGTATACGCGAGGATGTTCGGCGCCACGGCGATAAACATTCAGTACGGCAAAGACCTCAGCCTCGATCAGGGCGCGATCCTCGACGCAATCAGCCCGGATGTCCAGTTCGTCGCCATCGCCAACCCCAACAGCCCCACGGGCACCGTCGTGGATGAAGGCTTCTTGAGGCAGGTCGTGGAGAAGGCGCATTCGGCCGGCGTCGTCGCCCTGATCGACGAGGCATACTACCCCTTCTATTCCAGGACAATGCTGCCCTTTGTCCGCGACTACGACAACATGGTAGTCACCCGCACCTTCTCCAAGGCATACGGCCTGGCCGGGCTACGCCTGGGCTACATCGCCGGCAGCGAGAGCCTGATTTCGCTGCTAAAGAAGGTCCGGCCCATGTACGAGGTCACGGGCGTGGCGGTCCACTTCGGCACCTTCATCCTGGACCACACCGACGCGGTGGATACCTACGTCGCGCAGGTAGGAGAGGGCAAGAGCTATCTCGCATCCGAGATGAACAAGCTGGGTTTTGCAACCCATCCGACCCATGCCAACTTCATGCACGTGCGCATCGCGGAAGAATCTCTTAGGGACGCGATAACCGAGGGGCTGGCGGCCAGGGACATCCTGATAACGGGCCGACAAGGACCGCCCCTGGAGGACTGCATCCGGATCTCGCTGGGGCCCGTGGAGCAGATGAAGCCGGTGGCCAGCGGAATCGCCGAGATTATCGCCGAATCGGGCACAAAATAGGGTACAGCCAGAACTGGAAAGGGAGTCATTTCTGCCGTGCGTACTGGACTGCTAATTGAATATGACAACGAGCAGGGCATAGAGTACCTGCGTGTCCTTCTTGAAAACTCCGTGCCCATCGCCGGGATAATATTCGTAGGTCATCAGTCGTCCGCAAAAACAGAGAGGCTGCTCCGAGAGCGCACCGGAGGGTGGTATGAAAAGCCGCCTCTGTCAAAGGTGCTCTCCGGTACGAATATCCCTGCGTACTTCATAGATGACGTCAATAGCCCTGACTGCGCGGCGACGATCGGCGACGCCGGCTTGGACCTGTTGGTTTCCCAATCATCGAAAATCATCAGGGTGCCGATATATGATATTCCGCGGTATGGAATTTTGAACTGCCACACCGCCATACTCCCGTACATGCGAGGGTGCTCCTGTCTTGAATGGTCGATCTACAACGACCATCCGTTGGGTGCGACGTGCCATTACATGGTGCGCAAAGTGGACTCGGGTCCCATAGTCTCGCAGAGCCTGCTTAAGTACAGGCCCGGTGATACATATGAAGCGATACGGACGAAAATGATCTATCTCATGGCGCAGCTGATGTACCGCTCGGTCGAGAAGATCGCGTTGGGACAAGTAGCAAAGGATAGAGAACAGCCCGATCTGCAGGGTCCCTGGTTCAGTCCGATGAGGGATGGTGAGACGGTGCAGGCCGTCAAGGACAAGCTAATCCACTCTAGATA
The DNA here is from genome assembly GCA_913030785.1 of uncultured Chloroflexota bacterium. GTDB lineage: Bacteria > Chloroflexota > Dehalococcoidia > Lucifugimonadales > CAJWER01 > CAJWER01. Next base: position 2,290 of record CAJWER010000278.1, read on the forward strand.
CAACCCCAGCCCCTTTGCAAACCAGCAATCTCTCGACGTCACCGACATAGACTTGGCCGCACACAGCTGGTCCAAGTAGCGTGGCAGGCGCTGGCTCAGATTCCTCAGGCATCACTTGAGCGAAGCGCCAGGTCGAGCAACTATCGCCCTCAGGTCCCGGCTCGAATCCTCGCCTCTAAGGCTCGACGAGGGTGAACGGCTAGTTGTCATTAACGACGTCAGGAAGCCTATAGGACGCGACCTGATCGATCGCTACAACATAGATGTAGAGGACGTATATGACCTCTACATCTATGTCGACACCCATAAAAAAGCGCTGATCAAGGGCTACCTGGACGCCGTCGATGGGTTCTACCTGGCCCTCCGTAGGCTTGTCCCGAGCCATCGGTTTTCCGACAACATCCTCCTTTACCACTTCTCGTCCAAAAGGACGGACGTATACCCCAGCTTCCTGAAGTATTGCGTCGTCGAGCTGCGCGAAAAGATTTCGAGGCGTATCGACCCGCTCCCTCTGCGGTCCGACCTTGGGTTTGAAAAGGCGGTTACCGGATTTTCGTTCGTTGGACGGCTCAGGCTTGCGATCGTAGCACTGCTGTTTTTCCTGAAATTGATCCTGATCCGCACTGCCCTGCTTGTCCGCCGCAGCCCCAACCGCATTGAAGACAGCGATGTCGTGTTCTACACCCAGTACCCGCGCCAATCCGGACCCGGCTTCGACAACGTCAACTACGGCAGGGGATTTAACGAACTTTCGCCAGACACTCGCTGCGTCTACCTCTTGTCGGCCCTGACCGACGGAGTCCACGACGGACCCGGGTGGCGCGAGCTGCTCCGACGGTCCGGCGCCGAGAGGCATCACGGCAAACAAGTGTGGTTGATGGAGCGGGCCATCGATTTTCGTCTGATTCTCAGGACGGCCTGGCTACTGGTCGTGTACACCCGGGTACTGCTGGCCCTCAGCGAGCGACGACTGTCCGGTCTACCGGTGGGCCACATCGAGATATTCCAGGAGGAGCTGCGGCCAACGGTGCGCAGGATGTTCAACTACGCCTATGTGTTGGAGCTTTCGCGAAGCCTGGCCAACACGGTGCAGGACAAGGTGTTCGTGTACTACCTATACGAACACAACTACGGCAAGCTCCTGAGCTTTCATCTGCACGAGAACAACGTCACGGTGGGGTGCGAACACGGCACGATGTCTCACCTGCGTCTCGGCCAGTACCTGACTCCGGAGGAACTGATGGCGACTGCGTTCCCCGAGTACATAATCGCCGAGGGCGCTAACCATCGGGAGGCCCTTGAGTGGCTACACCCCGGCATCAGTGTTCAAGTACTGGGCGCGCCCCGTGTAGAGCACCTGGCGGGAATATCGGCGGCGTCCTCTGACCACGACGGCGCGGAGACCACAGTCCTGGTCCCTCTGAGCCTTCACGGCGATCTTGACATTCTTGAGCACGTCATCGAGGCATACAGGGCCGACACAGGTGTCCGCTTCTATGTAAAACCTCACCCCGCCGGTGGGGCGAGGCAACATAAGCTCGTGCTGGAGTATCTGAAGGCCGCAGGTCTGACAGCCGGGCAGGCGAGCGCATCGATCTTCGATGGGGATCTGAGCGATCTGCTGGGCCGCGTCGACTACGTGCTGTTCGCCGATACGTCTGTTGGTCTGGAGTTCGCCGAAGCAGGGGCTATACCCGTGGGGGCCGAGCCCGCCGATCGGCTGG
>CAJWER010000279.1 GCA_913030785.1 uncultured Chloroflexota bacterium
GACGCGGCACAGCCAACGGGGGCGCGTGATGGACACGGTCATCGGCCTGATAATCGACCCGTTCGGCTACGAATTCATGCTCCGGGCACTTTACGTCTCTGTGCTGGTTGGTATCGTATGTCCTATCCTAGGGGCCTTCGTCGTAACGCGAGGGCTCGCATTCATGGGAGACGCGATGTCCCACGCGGTGCTGCCAGGGCTTGTGGTCGCTTTCATGCTCGGGGTGAGCCCCTTTTTGGCTGCTGTGCCGGCTGGGATGGGCGTGGCGTTACTGATAGGTATTATCGCCCGGCGTACCGGGGTCAGCCAGGACACGTCCATCGGCATACTGTTCGCGGGCCTGTTCGCGCTGGGTCTGGCGCTGTTGGCCACGGCAAAGGGTGTATCGGTTGACCTGGAAGACCTCCTTCTGGGGCAAGTACTGGCGGTATCCGGGACCGACGTGTATGTCACAGCGGGATTAGTGGCCGTCGTCCTGGTGGTGCTATATGCCCTGAACAAGGAGCTGATATTCACCAGCTTCGATCCGGTGGGAGCGTCTGTGGCAGGCCTTCACACGGCGCGGTTGGACTACTTGCTCCTCGTCCTCCTGGCGCTGGTCATAGTTATCGCGTTGCAGGCGGTCGGCATCGTACTGGTCATGGCCATGCTAGTGACCCCTGCAGCTACCGCTTCACTGCTGGCACGCTCTTTCATCCGGCTCATGGTCATCGGCGCAGTTCTCGGCGCGCTGGCTGCGGTTGCAGGGCTATACATCAGCTTCTACGCGGACCTGCCATCGGGCCCGTCCATGACGCTGGTGGCGACCGCCGAGTTTGTAGTAGTTGCCGCGCTTCGGAAGCGAACGACGGCCTAGGTCCCCCCTCTCCATTTTAAATAATGAGAAGACTACTATTTGTGAGGGGCACCCTCACACTCCTGGAGAAGGGGTTGCATCTCTTTGCACACCCCTTTGTAGAGGCAAGAGAAAAGGAATAACTCTGGCGCGTATGGGATCGTTCTTAAACTCTCAGGGTCAGGAGAAGGCGTTGCCCCAGAGGTCGCTCGAACAGACCTCTGAGAGTTGCTTTCGTTGGGCCGGGCCGAAGCGTCCGCGCGGATATCCAAGGGGCAGGCAGTAAACGATCTGAGCCGTTTCAGGTATATGAAACAGCGCATGGACCCGCTCCTCGACCTGCGAGTGCAGTGTAGTGATCGTGCCGCCTATACCCAGAGCCCGCGCCGCCAGCAGCAGGTTCTGAGCGGCGGGGATGGTGGAGCTCATTGGCCCAGTCCCCTTAGTCGTGGCGCACAGGAGAACTATCACCGGGGACTCGCCGATCCTGTCTGCCAGCCCCATCGCAGCCTTGTATTCCGGCGGGATGTCCTCCGGGCCGAGGAATCCCGAATCTCGTCTTTTGGCCCACCATGCCTCTCGGTAGAGGGGAGCGAACTCCGCTCGCAAGCGCTCGTCCGTCACCACGACGAAGTGCCAGGGCTGGGAGTTCCCTCCAGATGGGGCCCTGGTCGCCGCCTTGAGGATGTCTCGCAGGTCAGACTCTGGAATCGGGTCGGGCTTCAAGCGTCGAATCGCCCGCTGAGTGAATATGGCTTCTCCAACCGACATCGCCAGACGGTTTTCCGCGGTCATGTAATCTACACCCCCATGGTACTCGGACCTGCTTCGCTGGACCAGGGTCATGGTAGTATCGCTCAGGAGCACGGTCAACGAACCCAACATTCTGCCAATGGCAACGGTTCAGGATAGATATGAGACTGATTGGGTACATCGTCGCAGTATTCTTGGGTCTCCCCTCTTCCCTGGTCGCCGGCGCAGCTGTGTTCGCCGACGGCCCATCGATCCTGAGCTCGGAGCGCGTCGTCCCCGTCGTTGCGGTCTACCTGGTTGTTGTGGGGCTATTCGGATTCGCGTTCAGACTGATATGGCGAACTTCCAACTGGTTGCGGTATGGAATCTCGATCAGCACCTCTGCGTTCTTCATCGTCGGTCTCTTGGGCACCGACATCGGCCTCCGGTATCAATTGTTGTACGTTGTCATGATCGCTGCCTCAGCAAGCGCTGGAGTGCTTGGCGGCACGCTTGTCGCTGCTGGGCTTCGACCTGTCGGTAGGGTCACAAGTTGAAATAGGTAATTCCGGGGAGGATGAGCTCGTGGGTGGACCTTCGCAGCAGACCATTGTCCTGAATGGCGTCAGCTATCGATGGCCGTCAAGACCGGTCGTGGTGGTCTGCATCGATGGCGGCGACCCTGCCTACTTTGATCAGTGCCTGCAGGACGGTAGTGTGCCCAATATCCGCAGGTTCATGGCAGATGGATTCAGCGCGGTCGCCGAGGGCGTAGTGCCCAGCCTGACAAACCCCAACAACATGTCCCTGGTGACTGGCAGTCCTCCGTCGATCCACGGGATATCGGGGAACTACTTTCTGGACCCAGATACCGGCGCGGAGGTCATGATGAACGAGCCGGAGCACCTGCGCTCTAGTTCAATTCTGGCAGAGTTTTCGCAGCTAGGCGCGAAGGTCGTCGCAATCACAGCCAAGGACAAGCTCCGAAGGCTGCTTGGCAAGAACCTGAATCTGGCCAGTGGCAGCATGAACTTCTCCGCTGAAAAGGCCAATTTGTGCTCGATCGAAGAGAACGGGCTCGACGACATCCTTAGCCTGACCGGCATGCCCCTTCCGGAGGTGTACTCGGCCGAGCTTTCACTCTTCGTGTTCGAGGCGGCCATCAGAATCCTCGAGCGCGACAGGCCTGACGTCATGTACCTGTCGACCACAGATTACGTGCAGCACAAGTACGCCCCAGACACCCCCGAAATCGATAGTTTCTATGCCGGGCTGGACGCCGCCTTCGGACGCCTGGAGGCACTGGGAGCTGTGGTTGCAATCACCGCTGATCATGGGATGAGCGACAAGTCCAGGCCCGACAGCACCCCCAACGTGATCTTTCTGCAAGATGAGTTGGACCGGGAGTTCGGCGAAGGCTCGACACGGGTCATACTCCCGATAACCGACCCGTATGTAGTCCACCACGGATCGCTGGGAGGGTTCGCTCGGGTGTACTGCTACTACGGAATGACACCAGGCGCGGTGATCCGATGTATTGCGGATCTCCCCGGCATCGAAGCTGCCTATGACAAGGTTTCTGCATGCGCCGCTTTTGATCTGCCTTTCGACCGAGAGGGTGATGTGGTAGTCATCAGCGACGCGGGCACGGCGATTGGCGCCTCCGAGGCCTCCCACGACCTGACGGCCCTGGAAGGGCATCGGCTGCGCTCCCATGGCGGTATCGCCGAGCGCCGGGTGCCATTTATTCTGTCGGCGCCGCTAAGCGGCGAGTACGCCGCTCGGGCGAACGCCGGCACTCTGCGAAGCTACGAGATATTCGACTACGCCATCAACGGCACAGCATAGTAGCTGAGCAGACAACTGGTCTCTGGCGCGAGTCCCCAGAGACAACAAGAGACCCGCCTCTGAGATAGAGGCGGGTCTCTTTGGATGCGCCTATCGGAGAGCTCCTACGGGAAGACGCCCTCGACATGCCCTGCGGTATCGGGGAACTCCATGTAGAGAGACTGCACGGAGCCTCTGTCGTCGACATACCAGATGTACGAGCCGGTGTAGGAGTTTAAAGAACCTACAGGCTTGTTGTCCTCAGATGCCTATGCCAGGCCTGCCACGCCCGACACTGCTATCATCTGAGGAGAGTCCAGAGGTAGACCTCCAACACAAAGGAGCCGTGGATTGAAGATACGAGACGTGCGGGCGGTGGCCGTAAACCTGAAGCCAGTCCCGAAGACAAAGCCCAGGGTTGAACCTGACCCCAATGGAGGCTACTTCGTTAGTCCTATGGCCCGTTACGAACAGGAGTTGCCCAGGCAAGAGTGGTCTGCAAATTGGCCCATGACAGCTTGCGTCATTACGGCCGAGGACAGCACCTGGGGTTTGGGCCTTACACAAATGGCGGGGCCGGTTTGCTCAATCATAA
>CAJWER010000280.1 GCA_913030785.1 uncultured Chloroflexota bacterium
ACTTTCTTTAAAAGATGCCGTAAATGAAAACATAGAATTTAATTTTTTTCTTATATTCATTCGTCCAGTGTTCTATGAGGATGAACTTGTCTTCGTTCTGCTGACACGGGGTCATCAGTTGGACACCGGTGGCTCGTTCCCCGGTGGCTACTTCGCTAATGGGTATGACATTCACGCTGAAGGTCTGATAATTCCACCGATCAAAATCTACGACCGTGGCGTGGAGCGAACCGACGTACTCGAACTGATCTGGAACAATGTGCGTTTTCCCGAAGGTGTCAAGATTGACAACTACGCGTTGATGGCTGGCCTCGCCGTCGGTGAAAAACGCATCCATTCCCTGTTGGACAAGTACGGCAAACAGGTAGTGCTCGACTGTGTTGAGGAGATGCTTGACCGGATGGAGGTGAACGTTCGAGCCACGATTACTGAGATTCCGGACGGCACCTACTTCGGTGAGTCGGCGACCGACGATGACGGCACGACCCTGGATGAGCAGGTCTGGGTCCGCTGCGAGGCGACCATCGCGGGCGACGAGATGACGCTTGACTTCACAAAGAGTGATGACCAGCGCACCGGATTCGTCAATTGCGTGCTTGCGTCAACGTACAGTCGTGCCGTTGCTGGGAGTTTTCTGTTCTTTGACCCCGAATATTCGCCGTTCCACAATGCCGGAAGTATGCGGCCAATCACACTGATTGCGCCTGAGGGCTCTGTTTGCAACGCGCAGTATCCGGCGACAGTCGGTGGGTCACCAGTCAATGTGGGGACTCAGGTGCTCGAGGCGACTGTGGCTGCTCTATCTCTGGCAATGCCCGAGAAGGCTGTCGCCGCATGGGGTCGGCGCCGCGGGCACTACATCGCCGCCCTTGATACGCGCGACGGTCAGCGGTATACACAGACTACGACCGACGCAGATGGTGGTGCTGGAGCGGTCTGGGGTTTCGACGGCTTTGAGGGGGCCATGGGAATGTCAGGCCTCGGCTCGATTCAGCGCGGCAGCGTCGAAGAGATTGAGATTCGATACCCCTGGAGGACTGAGCGCTATCACTTCACGCCGGACCTCTCTGGTGCGGGAAAGTGGCGTGGAGGCTCTGGAATGGCTTGGGAGGTCAGGAACCTTGGCGGCGACGCTCGGATCGCAACCGGGAGTTCCGACGGAGATCTAACCCAACCTGCTGGTGCAGCTGGTGGTGATCCTGGGCCCCTGTCGAAGATGTATATCCGGCGCGGCGAGGAGATCGAGACGGTGCGGACACACCGCATGATTGAGGTCAAGACAGGAGAGGTGCTCGGCAAGATCAGTGGCGGCGGCGGGGGGGTCGGCGAGCCATTTGAACGAGAACCCAGTGCTGTTCTAAAAGATGTAGTTAATGGTTTCATCTCAATAGAGGTAGCTAAGCGGGTCTACGGCGTAGCGATAGATGAGGCTACAACCACGATCGATGAGGATCTGACGAAAAGGCTTCGAGGCGCTGACTAATGCCTGTTATGGATTCGGCGCAGCCGGGCCCAGAAGATCTCGAGGTGATGTGGCGCATCCGTGCCTTCGAAGAGAAGGCATCGGAACTATTTGCCCGAGGAGAAATTGGTGGCCTACTCCACCTAGCCATGGGCCAGGAAGCGACGGCGGTAGGTGTTTGTGGAGCGTTGCAGCCTTCTGACCGAGTCTTCAGCGGCCATCGTCCCCATGCCCACGCGATTGCCAAGGGGGCCGAACTCGTTCGACTGTTTGCGGAATTGGCGGGGAGGCGAACCGGATACTGCGGCGGCAAGGGCGGATCTATGCACATAGCTGCTCCGGAATTGGGGTTTGTGACAGCTACGGGTGTAGTTGGCGGCAATATCCCGCTAGCACTTGGCGCTGCGCTCTCCTCCAATCGCCGTGGGGGGTCAGACGTTGCCGTGGCCTTCTTCGGAGATGGAGCAGTGCAGACTGGGCTCTTTCATGAATGTCTAAATCTTGCAAGCCTTTGGCAGTTGCCGGTCCTCCTTGTGTGTGAAAACAACGGCTTCGCCGAGTTCTCGCCAATTTCAGCGCACACGGTGGTCGAGCGGCTTGCTGATCACGCCGACACTTACGGGATCCCGACTGAAACTATCGACGGCAATGATCTCACCCAGGTCAGGCCTGCGGCTGTCGCAGCTATTGAACGGGCTAGGGGTGGTGGTGGTCCGAGCTTTCTGGAGTGTTTGACTCATCGGTTGCGTGGCCATTATGAGGGAGACCCGACACGTAAGCGAGGTCCTGCTGCGGGAGTCGAGGGGAAGGACCCCATCCAGCGGTTTGTTCGTTTTCTCTACGACGGTGCGAAAGACTCGGAACTCGAGGGGATTGAGGCCCGAGTTAGAGCAGAGGTTGAGCAGGCGGCTGAGGAGGCGCTCTCCGCACCGTGGCCAGTACGAGATGACCTCATGACAAACGTGGTGGCTCAAACGTGACTGAGACGGTTCGTTTCATCGACGCTATTTCTTTAGTTCTTAGACGGGAGATGGAGAGAGACGAGGATGTCCTCATCTTTGGCGAAGACGTTTCCTACGGTGGCCCCTTTGGTGCGACGGCGGGGCTCTCCCAATCCTTTGGGCCCGCCAGGGTTATTGACACGCCGATCAGCGAAGGAGCTGTCATGGGCCTCGCTGTTGGTGCGGCGCTGTCCGGGCACCGACCCGTGGTTGAGGTCATGTTTGCTGATTTCGTGACGCTTGCCATGGATCAGTTGGTCAACCACGCTGCCAAGTTCCGCTATATGACTGATGGGCAACTCTCAGTCCCAATGACGATTCGTGTTCAGGGCGGAGTGGGCGGTTCCTATGGTGCCCAACACTCACAGAGTCTGGAATCATGGTTCCTTAATGTGCCTGGGCTAAAGGTTGTCGCGCCGTCCTCCGTCAAGGATGCGGCAGGCCTATTGGCTGCAGCGATTCGTGATGATGACCCGGTTGTCTACCTTGAACATCGGGGCCTCTACTGGACCAAGGGTCTCGTGGATCTTGACGATGCCCCGACCCCGATCGGCAGAGCAGCAGTCGCTCGAAGCGGCTCCGACGTGACCGTGGTGGCGGTCTCTAGAATGGTCGACGTTGCGGTATCGGCCTCCCAGAAACTCGCGCTAGACGGGATCGAGGTCGAGGTGCTCGACCTGAGGTCAGTGTCCCCGATCGACTGGGCGACCATCGATGAGTCGGTCAGGCGCACTCGTCGACTGGTGGTGGTCCACGAAGCGGTGGTTACAGGTGGACTTGGTGCTGAACTGGTGGCGGGGGTGTACGCCACAGCCTTCGAAGCACTTATTTCTCCGGCGGTCAGGGTTGGGGCTCCATTGACTCCAGTCCCGGCCAGCCCATTTCTGGAACGCCTTTACACCCCCGACGCCGAAGATGTCATCGCAGCAGTCTTAGAGACTCTGCGCGAACAGTAGGGGACGACTGGCCGATGCTTCCTGATTTGGAACCCGACATTTTGGTTTCTCTCCTTGAGCGGATGATCGTTGCACGACGGTTTGAGGAAGAACTGATTGAGTTGGCAGGTGACCGGGATATCGGGCACTTCCACGTCTATATCGGTCAGGAGTCGACCGGCATCCCTGCACTCTCTCTCCTCGAGCGAGGGGATCTATCCTTTACAAACCATCGCAACCACGGTCACCTGATTGCTCGGGGAGCTGAACCGGGACCGATGTATGCCGAAATCCTTGGGCGAGCGACTGGCTACTGCCGGGGCAAGGGCGGAACGCTTCACCTGGCATCCACCGAACATGGCTTCCCGACCACCTCATCGGCGACCGGGGGCTGTATTCCGCTAGCAGTTGGGGCTGGCTTGGGCTTCCAGCGGCTGGGCTCTAACAGGGTGTCGGTATGCCTGATGGGTGATGGAGCTCTCGAAGAGGGTGCCTGGCATGAGTCGGCCAACATTGCCGCGATGGAGCGCCTGCCGGTCATCTTCCTCTGCGAGAACAACAGCCTGGAGGCACTGG
>CAJWER010000281.1 GCA_913030785.1 uncultured Chloroflexota bacterium
GATTTTGCTCTGGTCCGCCATCAACCGTTAATCCATCGCGCACAACTGCAATGCCATGCTAGTACGCCCATCGGTATAATCCTGCCGTTCGCTAGTCGCGTGACGCCGAAAAGAGGAGGGTGAGTTCGATGAACGAAGAAGTGGTTATACTGCGGCTGCTCCACATTGTGTCCGGCGTGCTGTGGGTTGGTGGCGCTGTGATCTTCGCCTGGGTCGTTGAGCCACGTATCCGGGCGCTCGGCCCGGAAATCGCCGGTCCCGTCATCGTATCAATTGGCAGGGTTATCAGCCCTGTTCTCCTCTCCCTGGGCGGCATAACGATCATCGTTGGGTTCGTCCTGATCGATCGTACTCCCGGCAGGTCTTTCGACCAACTATTTGATTCGGACTGGGGTTGGGCAATCGGACTTGGCCTAGTCACTTCGATAATTGGGTACGTAATTGGCCTGGCCGCGTGGATGAAGACGAAGAAGATTTTAGCTCTGGTAGACGCTGCGGACGGCCCACCAGGTCCAGAAGAGATGGCAGAGCGAATAAATCTGAGCGGGCAGGCAAGGATGATGGTGCGCACCGCCAGTGTATTCATCGTGATCGCCGTTGGCACCATGGCCTCTGCGAGCTGGGTGTAATCGAGACGTAGAAATAACCGTTCGCAGGAGCAACAGATGACGCCTTCCCTGTTCAGAGAATCGATCTCGGATTACGAGCATATTCCGCTCTACGTGTACATGGAGCGTGCAGCCGACCAGTGGCCGGAAAAAGTGGCGTTCATTGATGGCCAGCGCCGCGTAACGTACGCCGAACTGCTCGCCGAGGCTCGATCGTTTGCGACCGGACTTGCGGAGATGGGCATTCGTAAGGGCGACCGCGTTGCACTGTTCGCGCCAAACTGCGCCGAGTACGCCTCTATCTTCTTTGGCGTGCTCATGACCGGGGCGATCGTTACTACGTTGAACCCCGGTTATCGGGAGATTGAGGTTGTCCACCAGCTCAACAACAGTAGGCCCTCGATTCTTGTAGCGCACGCGGCGCTGGAAGAAGTCATGACGCTCGCATCGCCTCTTGTAAGTGGGATTCGCGAGACCATATCCATTGGCGGCGCGCTACCAGGCGCAAAGACGTATGAGGACGTCATCGCTTCAGCCAGCGGGTCAATTCCAGAAGTAGAAATTGACCCGGACAACGATATTGCAGTGTTGCCATATTCCAGCGGCACAACTGGCCTCACAAAAGGCGTAATGCTGAGCCACTTCAATATTGGTGCCAACGTTCAGCAGATGAATCAACGAGACGAGATTGCCACTTTCCTGCACGATGATGTGGCCATTCTCTTCCTTCCGCTTTACCACATTTACGGAATGTTCTTCATGATCGCCTCCATCGCCGCCGGTGCCACGATCACGATAATGGCGCGCTTCGATATGGAAGGTTTTCTGGGCATCATTGAACGCGATCGCGTGACGATCCTGCCCATGGTGCCGCCAGTCATTCTGGGCCTTGCCAGCTACCCCGCCCTCGCCGAACGAGACCTCTCATCACTGCGATGGGCAGCGGTCGCCGCCGCACCATCGTCGAAAGAGTTGCAAAGGCGAGGTACTGATGCGCTGGGCTGCACGGTGATCCAGGCCTACGGCATGACCGAGCTATCGCCCGTCAGCCATTTCGATTACGCCGAGGATGATCTCATCGAGTATGGCGCAGTTGGCACAGCGTTCGCCGACACCGAGGCGCGAGTGGTCGATATCGAGGACGGCGTCACCGATATGGCTCTTGGAGAGGAAGGTGAGTTGCTGGTCCGTGGGCCGCAGGTGATGAAGGGCTACTATAAGGACCCTGAGGCAACCGCGGAGACGATCACGCCTGATGGCTGGCTGCATACTGGCGACATCGTCCGCATGAACTCCGACGGCCGAATCTGGATTACCGATCGTAAAAAAGAACTTATCAAGTTCAAGGGCTTCCAGGTGCCGCCCGCAGAGCTGGAAGGCATCCTGCTTGAGCACCCGAACGTGGCCGATGCCTGCGTGATCGGCAAGCCGGATGATGAGGCTGGCGAGGTGCCGAAGGCGTTTGTGGTTGGCGCCAATGACGATGCCGACGCTGACGACATCATAGATTTCGTTAATGGTAAAGTCGCCAACTACAAGCGCATATCCGAAGTGGAGTTCGTGGACGAAATCCCCAAGAATTCCTCAGGCAAAATTCTGCGACGAATTCTGCGAGACAAGGAACTGGCAAAGAGCTAGACGTCGCTGCCTACGCCGGGTCTCAGGACCGTGTCTTGTGACCCGAGTCCTCCCCAAAATGACGACCGCTAAACAGCGGGTTCGTCTTCCCGAAGACGTCGATCGACTCTCCCGTTATGGCGGATGCGCCGGGGCCAGCAAGGAATAGTGCCACGGTGGCTATCTCTTCTGCCTTGACCCAGTCCGGATTTACACTCCCGCCTGAAGCGATACGTACCATCTCCGTGTCCGTGCCACCCGGGCAGATGCAGTTCACATCCACACCATGGGCCTTGCCTTCCGCGGCCAGGGTTTCCGTGAGGCTGATGAGCGCAGCTTTGGTGCTTCGATAAGCCGCACGGCCCCAACCACCCTTCCGACCGCCAATGCTGGAGATGTTGATGAGCTTACCGCTCCGCTGCGCGTACATATGCGGAAGCACAGCCTTCGCGCAGATGAACGCTCCCGTCAGGTTCACGTCAATCACTGTTCTCCACGTCGCCAGATCCAGATCCTCCGCCGGTATGGGGCCGTGAATCGCAGCTGCGTTGTTGACGAGAATATCGATCTTCCCGAACTCAGCCAGGGTCGTATCGACCAGATTGGCGACTGATGACTCATCGGAAACATCACACCGCACGCCAAGTGCCTTGCCGCCCGCCGAAGATATCTCGTCAACCACAGCGTCGATATCACTCTGGGTCCGTGCCGCGATGACAACCGCGCAGCCTTCCGCCGCATACCCATCTGCTATCGCTCGCCCAATGCCCTTGCTGCCGCCTGTGATGATCGCGACCTGCCCATCCAACTGCATGTGAAACTCCCTCTAAATGTTGCGCAGATTACTCCATGGCCGTTCAATTAGTGCGTTCCACCGGTTTTGGGATTAGACTGCCGCTGGAAAATCATCCCAAAGAGAAACAGTGGAGATTCATCATGGCGGTAACGGTCGGAAGTGGAGATTTCAGGTACGAACTGATCGAGAACTGGGCCAAACTGCCCGATGGCTGGGTTTTCACCCAGGTTGGTGCAGTTGCCGTGGACGAAAACGACGACGTATACGTTTTCAATCGCTCGGAACACCCGATTATCGTCTTCAACAGCGATGGTGAGTTTCAGCGATCGTTTGGTGAGGGCCACTTTCCAAGCGCCCACGGCATGTGCTTCGCCCAGGACGGTAGCCTCTGGCTTGCCGACTCCGCAGATCACACCGTCAAGAACTTCACACGCTTCGGCGAGCATATTCGGACGCTGGGTGTGATCGACGAACCGCACGAAAACGAGCCGTTCAACAAGCCAACCGACGTAACAGTAGCGTCGAACGGCGATCTCTACATCTCCGACGGCTACGGTAACAATCGCGTCCACGTCTTCACCGCTGATGGCGAGTACAAGTGGTCGTGGGGCCAGATAGAGCGAGAGGGCGGCGTCTGGGACGGCGACTTCAACCTCCCGCACAACATCTGGATCCACAAAGATCTGGTTTACGTGGCAGACCGCGAAAACCATCGCGTTCAGGTGTTCGATCTGGACGCCAAGCACATCGAGACCTGGCCAGACTTCATCCAGCCCACAGACGTCTACGTCGACAACCACGACATCGCCTACGTAGCCGAGCTACGCAACCGCATCTCCATCTCAGACATGCACGGCAACGTAATCACCCGCTGGGGCAGATTCCCAACCCACGACCCCGGCATGTTCATGGCCCCCCACGGCATCTGGACAGACTCCCACGGCGACCTCTA
>CAJWER010000282.1 GCA_913030785.1 uncultured Chloroflexota bacterium
CCTGAACCCACGGCTACCACGGTGGTGATCCCCTCGCCCACGTCCAGCCCCGAGCCCGTCTCGTCACCAACACCGCAGCCCCCGACCTCCACCCCGACACCATTGCCACCGCCCACGTCCACGCCGACCCCGGAGCCGACGCCCATCTTTAAGCCTGCCGCGGTCATCCTCCCCACCGCGGTCGTCCTGCTCGGTACCCCGACGCCCATGGCAGGGGACCCCCGAGACAGGAAACTCGACGCGATCGAGTTACGAGTGAGCATCATCAGGGAGCTCACGAGCAAACGCCCGGTGGACAGAGAGTTCTTCGACCGCGACGAGTTGCGCGATCTGCTACTGGAGCTGTTCGAGGAGGAGCGAGAGGAGATTCTCGAGGATCAGAAGCTCTACTCAACCATAGGAATACTGCCGAAAGAGACCGACCTCTTCGACCTGCTGTTGGGTCTATACGGCGAGGGTGTGCTCGGTCTCTACAGGGCTGAGGAGGAGAAGTTCTACATTGTGCAGGAGGGAGAGGACCTCGACGCCAAGCAGCAAAGGACATATGTTCACGAGTTCGTCCACGCGCTCCAGCAGCAGCACTTCGATTTTCAGACCGCATTCGACGCGGCGGAGGACAATACAGACGCCTCGACAGCCATCAGCGCCCTTGTGGAAGGCGACGCGCTGCTTGCTGAGACGGTGTATACCTTCGAGTACATGACGGAGGTCGAGCGGCAGGCGTCGCAGGGCACGGCCAGCCAAGAGCTCATCAACGCGTTCCAGTCAGCCCCGGCCGTGATCCAGCGGAGGTTCCAGTTCCCGTACGTCGAAGGTGTTCAGTTCACCCTGAGCCTTTACCAGGCATTTGGATTCAGCGCGCTGGACGATGCATTCGCGAACCTGCCGGTGTCCACCGAGCAAATACTGCACCCCGAGAAGTACGTCACCCCGGACCTCCCCGTGTCGGTCGAAGTGCCAGATTTCGCGGCGGCCCTGGGCGACGGTTGGTCTCTTATCAGGAAAGACACCTTCGGGGAATTCATGCTGCAGGCATATTTGAGCGCGGTTGTGCCTCCCATCACTGCTCAGAGCGCAGCCGCAGGATGGGGCGGCGATTCGATCTCGTTGCTGGAAGGGCCGCGAGGGGAGACCGCCGTAGTATTATCCATCGTGTGGGACACCGGGTCTGACGCCGAGGAGTTCTACAATACGTTCCTCAGCTTCACGAATGCCCGAACGGGCGTAGAATGGGTCGAAGACTCTCCCTCCGAGGCCGCACACCGGATGACGTTGGATGGACAGGTTGTCTTCATATCCGGAGCAGGGCCATTCACATTGGTGGTGTTTGCCCCGGACGATGCCGCCGTGGAGAACGTGCGAGCAGCCCTCGCCGGGGGCGGCTAGTACGTCCACGTGCCCCGTCACTTGACCGTCGGAACGGTCGCCTATAAGCGAAAACTCACCGTGCAGATTCCCTCGTGTCAGGCTGCTCGGTAGGCAGGTAAACCAGATGTCCCAATCCCTGAAGTTACTCGTTGCCACGGGCAATCCAGGCAAACTTAAGGAGCTGGCCGGGCTTTTTGCGGACGTGCCCTTCGAGCTTGTGTCGCTGGCTGATGTTGGTATCGACGAGGAGGTGCCGGAGACTGGAGAGACGTTCGAGGACAATGCGGTGTTGAAGGCAGTCGGCTACGCTGCGATGAGTGGCATGTGGACCGTTGCGGACGATTCTGGGCTCGAGGTGAAGGCCCTGGGAGGCGAACCCGGTGTGCGGTCTGCCAGGTACGCCGGAGAAGGTGCGACGGATGCCCAGCGAATTGAACTACTGCTCGAAAACCTGGAGAATGTACCTGAAGACAGGCGGCAGGCACGCTTCCGGTGTGTCATGGCACTGGGTCGGCCCGACAGGACCCCGGAGCTGTTCCAGGGCGCGTGCCACGGGATCATAGTGAGGTCGCCAATAGGTTCTCGTGGATTTGGCTACGACCCGATCTTCCTGTTTCCCGAGCTAGGCCGCACGATGGCGGAGTTGGCCGACGAAGAGAAGGGCCGGGTGAGTCATCGTGGGATAGCGGCGCGGAAGGCCGCTGTGGCCTTGCGAGCCCTGGGCACGCATGATCAAGCGAAGGAGTGATTGCCTCTCGTGTTGACCGACACGTTCGGAAGACCCCTTAAAGACCTGCGTATCTCGGTCACAGACCGGTGCAACTTCCGTTGCACCTACTGCATGCCGGCCGAGATATACGGCGAACGGTACGAGTTCCTCCCCAAGGCGGACCTGCTCACCTTCGAGGAGATCTCGCGCCTAACGCGGATGCTGGTCCGGCACGGCGCAGCCAAGGTGCGCATTACAGGTGGCGAGCCGCTGGTCAGGGCCGAGATCGAGATACTCATCGCCAGCCTATCGCAGATCGACGGTGTGGCCGATCTGACCCTCACCACCAATGCCTACCTGATGGAACAGAAGGCCCAACTGCTGAAGGACGCCGGCCTGCAAAGGGTGACCATCAGCCTGGACAGCCTCGATGACGAGGTATTCAGGCGCATGAATGGTCGCGGCTTCGGCACGGCCAAGGTCCTCCAGGGTATCGACGCTGCGGAAAAAGCGGGCCTCACTCCCATTAAGATCAACGCAGTCGTGCAGAAGGGTGTCAACGACCACACGGTCGTCGAGTTGGCCCGCTACTTCAAGGACCGCGGCCACATCGTTCGATTTATCGAGTACATGGACGTAGGCAATCGCAACGGATGGCGGCTGGACCACGTTGTGCCCGCGGACGAGATCGTGTCGATGATCGACGCAGAGATGCCCCTGGAGCCCTTCGAGCGAAATTACAAGGGCGAGGTCGCGATGCGATACCGGTACCGCGATGGTGGCGGCGAGATCGGCGTAATCGCCTCTGTCACACAGCCGTTCTGCGGGGACTGCACCCGTCTGAGGCTGTCCCCTGAAGGGTCCGTCTACACCTGCCTGTTCGCAAGCAAAGGTACCGATCTGAGAGGTCCGTTGCGGAGTGGGGCAACCGATGAGGAGCTAGCGGCGATTATCGCAGGCATGTGGGGCGCACGAGACGACCGCTACTCAGAAGAACGCAGCTCAATGACCGAGCCACAGCACAAAGTCGAAATGTATCACATAGGCGGCTAGGTTCTTCAGACTACTACGACAGAGATCACCGTGACTGGGTCTTCGTACAGCGCCTGTATCGAATCACTGCCTGATGGGCCATCGTACTACGAATCAGCTACAAAACTTTGGCTCGAGACCTCGCTGCACCTAAGCATTCCCTGACTTTTCAGCGCTCTCAGTGTTCTCTGCGGTAAATGTCTTTGAGCTAGTCGATGTTGGGCGCTTCGATCACCTTCGGCTCTCCGAATTCGCTGAACGTGATGATCGAGGACATTGATAGCTCGCCCGCATCTCCGGCGACAAGGCCCTCCAGCTCGGCGGCCGAAATGCGGCCCGCAACCTCGAATCGTCGCACGAGCAGATCCTCTGTCCCCACCCACAGCACCATCATTTCGGCATCTGCCTCGCCCGGGACCGTCCCGGTAACCCGGTACACTGCGAGCCCATCCAGTTCGGCGAATACGACCGACATCCCTTCGAGTTGAAGATTGTCGAACGCACCCGGCCCGGCCAGCTCCGATGAAAGGGGAGCACTCGACTCGTTAGAGATCTGCCACTCGTTTGTCAGGGGATTCCGGTCGTAGATCACCCCGCCGACCTCGCGGGTCTCGAACGCAAAATTTGCGGCGAACCCGCCCAGGTCTACCCCCATGTTCATGATCATGGAGGTGTCGCCGTTCTGGGCGCTGTCACCCTCGAAAGTGATGGACAGCAGTGACGATTCGGCGTCGGGGCTCTCCTTGATTGCCACTTCGCCTGTGAAGTGGAGTGCCCCGACCGCCTCCATCGTTGCATTGATACTAGCTAGTAACCCGTCAGGGTCGTCGACGGCCTGTGGGGGTGGAGGCTCGGTGGCC
>CAJWER010000283.1 GCA_913030785.1 uncultured Chloroflexota bacterium
GCCATATCCAACGCCATCGTCAAGTGCAGGGACTCGGTGGGCGGCGAAAGAATGGAGGCCTACCGCAAAGAGCACGGCCTACCCGCCGAAAGCCAGGGAGTGGCTGTCCTGGTGCAGCAATTAATCTCAGCAGACGTTTCCGGCGTAGTGTTCAGCGCTAATCCGGTAAGCGGTAACAGGGATGAAGTGATGATCAATGCCACCTGGGGCTTGGGAGAGAGCCTGGTCTCAGGGAAGGTGACCCCAGACACGTGGATAGTGAACAGGTCCGATTCCGTGATCAAGGACAGGTTTATCGGGGAAAAGGGCACGATGACCGTCCTAGAAGAGGGCGGCACCGCCGAGGTCCGGGTCCCCCGCGCCCAACGGGAAGCCGCGACTCTGGACGACGAGAAAACTAAAGAGGTGGCCAAACTCGCCCTGGACCTTGAGACAGAGATGGGTTGGCCGGTGGACTTGGAATTTGCTTACTTTGCCAACGACCTATATCTTCTGCAGTGCAGGCCGATAACGACCCTCTAGCGCCGAAAAACTGGGCTAAAAACAACAACATTAGCATTAAAAGGAGTTTTATTTGACCGCCCCCGCTGATTTTCCCATCCCGTCTGACCTGGAAGGATTTTATTTCTAGGACAAGATGCATTGCCCCAGGCCCCAGACCGCCCTAACCCAGGACTTTTTCAACTCCGCCATCTCCGCAGGCTTCACTGGGGCGATGGACGAGTTCGCTTGTCCGGTGGGCGTCACCTGCGTGAACGTCAACAGGTACGCCTATTTCACGCTGGTTCCTCGGGACCGTCTTGCCCAACATGCGAAAGCTTTGGGAGGAAGAATGGCTGCCGTCCATCCTACCCGGTATAAAGTCCGCCATGGAACGGGACTATTCGGCCCTCAGCGACCAGGACCTGATCTCCACTCTGGAACAGATGCAGCAGGATTTCATCGCCCGGTATGTGGTCCACGGCAAGATCAATTTCGTCATCGCCAGCGCCGGCCTGTTCGTGGATTTCTACAATGAACTCATGGACCCCGAGGACGCGACCGAAGCATATGAGACGCTCCAAGGTTATCCGACATTGTCATTGGACGCGGGTAAGGCGTTGTGGGAGCTTGGACGCATCGTCAATAAGAGCCCGGAACTGAGCCAGCTATTTGAGCGCAATCAACCGGCCCAACTGATGATCGAATTGGAGGGTTCTGACATCGGCCGCAGTTTCCTGCAGGCGTTCCGGAGCTATCTTGAAGATTGGGGTTGGCGGTCGGAGGCTTTCGAACTGTCAGACACCACTTGGAGGGAAGACCCGTCAGTGCCTTTGAATGCCATTCAGGGGTACATGCGCCTGGACGACAGCGAGAACCCGGAGAACAAGTACCAACAGGCCATCAAACGTCGTGAGGAGCTGATGGTAGCCGCCCGAGCAGCCGTTGCCGGCGATCCTGAGAAATCAGGAGCTTTGGAGGCGCTGTATGCCCAAGCCGAGCCCTTCGCCACCATCACGGAGGACCACAATTTCTACATAGACCAGAGAGGAAACGCCGTGATGCGTCTGCCGATCCTGGAGATAGGCCGGCCGTTGGCTAAGAATGGCAGCATCACCGAGACTACCGATGTGTTCCACCTGACCTTCGATGATATGAGGTTGGCAATCACCGGCGCGGACCAGAAAGCTCAAGTGTCTGCCCGCAAGGCAGATATAGACAAATGGGCTAAGATCGTTCCCGTGCCGACCATCGGCGAGCCACCCGACCCAGAGGAGGGCAAGGGTGACCCGTTGGGCATGGGATTCGCCAAGTTCTTCGGGGTGCCCCCGGAGCCGAGCCGCGACCCGGACATCATCCAGGGACTGGGCGCATCGCCGGGAGTAATCCAGGGCACGGCCAAGGTTGTGCGGACGCTGGCTGAAGCCGGCAAACTGGAGAAGGGAGACATCATGGTCTGCGAGATGACCATGCCGCCCTGGACACCATTGTTCTCCATCGCCGGGGCCGTTGTGGCCGACACCGGTGGCCCCTCAGCCACTGCGCCATCGTTTCCAGGGAGTACAAGATGCCGTGCGTGGTCGGGACCCTATTCGGCACCGCAGTGATAACCGATGGCATGATCCTGACGGTCGATGGGGCGAAGGGAATCGTGAGGATTGACTCCAGAGGCTGAACCCACAGGCCCTGTACGCCAGGAAGTAGACTCGGAAACGCCAGGTTTAACCCTTAGAGGAGAACGGCTGATACTCCTCACGGTGATGCTTGGCGTTTTCCTTGCCCCGCTGAACTCCACCATGATCGCGGTGGCCCTGCCAGATATCATGCTGGACTTTGACGTGGGCATCTCCAGCGCCGGTTGGCTGATCACCGCTTACCTGATCGCCATGGCGTCGCTCCAACCACTTGCCGGCGAATTGGGAGATAGCTTTGGCCACCGGACCATGGTGCTGAGCGGTCTGTCCATCTTTGGTCTGGTTTCCATCGGCGCGGCGTTGGCCCCTTCCCTGACCGTGTTATTGGTGTTTCGGGTGTTACAGGCCGTTTCCGCCGCCCTGATAGTTCCCAGCGGTTGCAGCACCTGGAACACCACGCCCGCATTCGGTTTGTTTGCGAAGACAAGCACCCATGGTTCGTGCATCCTCTTTGTAATTAAATCCCGCGCTAAATACTAAAAAACATGGAGATCTGGAAGGCAGACCCGACGTTTACCAACTACGTGCCGGAGACGGCGGTCGAGGCGGTCGGCCGGTACGTGCGCTGCCGGACGAACGGGCTCGCCGCGATGATGATCCCCGAGTGCCTGATCGAGTGCTCCCGCGGCCTGTCCGAGAACGAGCTCGACAAGTTTGAGCAGTGGGTGATCAACCCGCAGGCCGACCTGAGCAACGTCGACCTCGTCGAGTGCAACGCGATCCGCGAAGCGAACGACGACCTGTGGGTCGAAGCCGTCGACCGGGTAAACGGCAAGATCGACAAGGCGAACGCCAGCGTGTACGAGGTTACCAACAAGCTGGAAGCGCTCGATTGCGACGACGACGAGAAGATGATGTCGGCGGACGACGAGAAACTGATCAGTCGTGGCGGGTTTCCCCACTAACCTTCTTTTGGGGCAGCGGGATCGGCTCCCGGGTGCGGAGGCCCCGAAGGCACGCCCACCACATCCGCCAGAGGTCGCCGCCGACCCGGACCAGCATCCGATTCACGTCCTTGCGCTCCTCGTTGGCGTCCCAGTAGACCCCGTCGTACACCTCGTACTCGCCGTAGCCCCCGAGGACGACCCGCACGCACTTCTCGAAGCGCACCGGGATCGCGGTCTCGCGTTGCAGCTCCTCCCAGACCGGCAGGAGCACCAAGTACGCCCATCTCCACCACGGGCGCTTCGAAAAGTCGTCGAGCTCGGCGTCGTCCTTGAGGCGGTGCTTCTGCTTCTTGTTGTACCCCATCAGGTCGAAGGCCCCGTACGGGTGCCGGACGTCCCCGATGTGCACCCGATAGTACCCACCAGAGAAGGTGATAGGCTTTTTGAGGTAGACGCAGCAGTTCCAGTAGTACACGAGCCACGTAAAAAACCCCTCCGGGTCGTCGTTTACCATGAAGGCGCGGGCCCCCTTCACGATCGCCGGCAGGTGGTCCGCCAGCCGCGGGTCCCTCCGCTTCAGCAGCGAGTAGGGCGGCAGCGCCAGCTTGCCCTCCTCCCGCTTCTTCACCAGGGTCTTGTACTGCTTCCGCCGCGCCGCTGCCTTCTTCCGCCGCCCCGCGGCGTCCCCGATCAACACGTCGATCTTCTTCTCGAGAGAAAGCAGCCGGGCTTCGATGGCGACGAGCGACATTCTGTTTATTCTCTAGAGGATACAGCCTTTTTAAGTAATCCTCACTAAAAAGGGTCGTCACAAAACTTTTAGTGGTTATTATACTATTTCTTAAAACTAATAGATTTTACTTTTTATATAATAACTTTAACTTCGTAAGGTTATTATGTATA
>CAJWER010000284.1 GCA_913030785.1 uncultured Chloroflexota bacterium
TGACCACCGACCCCAGATACGTGTACTTCTTCGACGATGACATGTTCCAGGAGACTGACCGTGCCGGCTTCAGGCGGCGGGTCGTCAACGGCGAGAACTTGCAGCTCTGCTTTTGGAGGATCGCCAACGAGGCCACAGGATCGTTCATCCACCGCCACGATGATGTAGAACAACTGGGGATTGTGTTCCGCGGTTCCCTGGACTTCCGCATAGGAGTTGACGAGGACACCGTGGAAAGGACAGTTTTGGGGCCGGGCGATATCTACATCGCCGGTCACGGCATCTGGCACGGGGACAGCGTCTTTCATGGCGACGAGGAATACGGAGAATGCTGGATCCTCGACGTATTTGCGCCGCCGCGACTTGATCTTGAAGCGACGGGTTGAGCGGGATGGGCGACTGGCGTTTGGCCGTCGATATTGGCGGAACGTTTACCGACATCGTGCTGCTAGATGGAGTGAGTGGATCGGTGCAGGTGGAGAAAATCCTCACCACGCCTGCCGCTCCGCTCGACGCAGTCCGTAGTGGGATCATCGGCCTTCTGGCCAGAACGGGTGTCCGCCCGGAGGAGATCGTCGCTCCGATCGTCCATGCTACGACGCTAATCACCAACGCCCTGATCGAGGGTAAGACTGGCCGTGCCGCTCTGGTGACGACCAGGGGGTTTGCTGACACCCTCCTCATCCGTGACGAGCACCGTTACGACATGTACGACCTTCAGATCGAGTTCCCGGACCCACCGGTCCCCAGGGACCTGACGTTCGAGGTTGACGAACGGACCACGGCACAGGGGATCGTGGTCCATTCACCATTGTCAGGCGACCTGGATGTCCTGGTGGCGCAACTACGGAACAGTGCCGTCGAAGCCGTGGCTGTTTGCTTTATCAACTCCTATGTCAACCCTGAGAACGAGCGAAGCGTGGCGGACCATCTACGTCAAGAGTTGGGGTTGCCGGTCTGTGTGTCGGCGGAGATCTCCCCCCAGATCCGCGAGTACCCGAGGATGATCACGGCAGCTTGCAATGCAGCCACGATGCCGGTGATCGGTCCCTACCTGGACGAGTTGAGGAAGTGGCTGGTGTCGGAGGGCTTCGGGGGCTCCGTCTTGATGATGCTCTCCAATGGCGGTGTGGTCTCTGCCGAGGACGCCGCACAGGCGCCGATCCGCCTCGTCGAGTCGGGCCCGGCAGCCGGGGCCCTCGCCGCACGGTGGTACGCCCGACGCCTCGGCGAGGAGCGTCTCTTGGCCTTCGACATGGGCGGCACGACAGCCAAGGCGACTCTGATTGAAAAGTTCGAGCCGGGCCTCGTGAACACCTTCGAGGTGGCACGCATGTATCGGTTCAAGAAGGGCTCCGGCTTCCCCGTATCGGTGCCGTCCGTGGACCTCGTCGAGATCGGTGCCGGTGGCGGGAGCCTCGCTCGTGTTGACCAGTTTGGCTTGTTGAAGGTCGGGCCCGAGTCGGCTGGCGCCGAGCCGGGCCCTGCCTGCTACGGGCAGGGAGGAACCGCTCCGGCCGTTACCGACGCCGACCTATTGCTGGGCTTACTGGACGCCGAAGCGTTCCTTGGTGGAGCTATGCCTCTCGATACCTCGCTAGCCGAAGAGTCGGCGGCGCGGGTGGCGGAGAGCCTGGAGATGACGACCGTCGAGGCGGCAGCTGGTATCCACGAGGTAGTGAACCAGAATATGGCCGCAGCGGCCCGCATGCACGGCGTGGAAAGTGGGGTTGATCTGCGAGGCGTGACGATCCTGGCCTTCGGTGGTGCTGGACCTGTCCACGCGTGTGGTGTTGCCGAGCTCCTGGGGTCGGACCGTGTCATCTTCCCGGTCAATGCGAGCGTGCTCTCGGCCTTTGGCACGCTGGTCTCGCCGGTCCGGATCGATCTGGCCCGATCTATGCCGCGATCCCTGGAAGGGCTCAACGAAGCCGAGAGGGATGGGCTGCTGGGGGAACTCCGCAGCGAGGGACGACGCGTTCTTATGGCGGCCGGAGTCGACGAGAACTCGGTCGGCTTCAGCTACGGAGTCGATGCCAGGTACGAGGGACAGGGCAACGAGATCACCATCTGGGTGGATAAGGGCGCCGATTGGACGGTTTCGATGGTGGAAGTCCGGGCGATGTTCGAGGAGGAGTACCGCCGCATCTTCGGTCTCGCTATCCCCGATGTGAGCATCGAGGTGGTTACGTGGAGGCTTGCTGCCTCGGCTGAGTCGCCTGAGGTGGAGCCGTCGCTGATCGCAGGTGGTGAGGTGCCAGACGGTGGACCGGTTGTAGGGAGGCCTGTCGTGTTCGAGCGGGGCTCTCTGCCGGTTGACACTCCCGTTTACCGGCGGGATCTACTGGTGCCAGGCACTCGGTTCGACGGGCCGGCGATAGTGGAGGAGAGGGAAACCACCTCGGTGATCAGGCCTGGATGGTCAGTGGAGGTTGTCCATGATGGCAGTCTCATAGCCACGAGGGAGTCGGCATGAGCGAGTTCGATTCCATAGAATTGGAGATCCTCTGGCAGTCTCTCATAGCCACCGTCAACGAGCAGGCTCGTGCCCTCCAGCGTTCGGCCTTTAGCCCCATAGTTCGAGAGGCTGGCGATCTTGCGAATGCGGTGTTTGACCGCAGGGGCCGCATGGTCGCACAGGCCGTCACGGGCACACCCGGTCACATCAACTCCCTCGCCATTGGCGCAGCCAACATGCTCGCCGAGTTCCCGCCCGGCTCTCTCGTGCCCGGAGACGTGCTTGTCACCAACGACCCATACAAGACGGCCGGTCAGTTGCTGGATGTAACTGTGCTGGTGCCGGTCTGGCGTGCATCCGAGGGTTCGGAAGTACTGGAGCCGATTGCCTTTTTCGGCTCGACCATCCATCACACCGACGTCGGCGGTTACGGAATTGGCGCAGGTGGGCGGGACTGCTTCGAGGAGGGACTCTGGATCCCGATCTGCAAGTTGATGCAGGCAGGCGAGCGGAACGAGGACGTCTGGCGGTTCATCCTCTCCAACGTGCGCCAGCCCGACCACATGGCAGGCGACTTGCATGCCCAGATGGCATCGGGCGAGGTCGGCTCGCAGCGGTTGGCGGTGCTTTGCGACTCTCATGGTCTCGATGACATCGAGGATCTGGCTGACGAGATCATCAGTCGTTCGGAGGAGGCCACCCGAGCCAGCATTAGAGAGTTGACGTCTGGGTCGTATCCGGCCAGTGCCGTTTTGGATTTGAGTGACGGCAGCAGGATCGACATCGTCTGTGCCATCGAGGTGGATGCCGAGGCCGGAGATATAACCGTCGACTACACGGGAACCTCTGACGCAAGTCCGTGGGGCATCAACGTTGTCAGGAACTACACGCTCGCCTACACCACTTTCACTATCCGTTCAGTCCTGAACCCGGAGATCCCCAACAACCACGGAAGTCTCAGCCCTATAAACATGGTTGCTCCCGAAGGCTCCATAGTGAACGCGGTGCTTCCTCAGCCGGGGACCGCCCGTCATGTCGTGGGGATGTTTTTGCCAAATGCGCTGCTGAAAGCCCTAGCTCAGATCCGGGCGGAGGAGTCTATGGCGGAGGGCTCTGGCGCCGTTTGGACTATGCAGGTGAACGGCAACCACGAGGACGGGTCTCCGTTCATCACCGCCATGTTTACCTATGCGGGAGGCGTCGGAGCGAGAGCGACAAAGCCTGGATTGTCAGCGTGCTCCTACCCAACAGGGATCTCGGCTGTTCCGGTCGAGGTGGTGGAGGCCTCGGCCCCCATCCACTTCCATCGTAAGGAGCTGCGCCAGGGCTCTGGCGGGGATGGTGCACAGTCCGGGGGGCTTGGACAGACAGTCGAGTTCAGCGTCGACACAGCACTCAAGTGGGAACTGAACGCTGTGACCAGCCGGTTGAGTGAGCCGCCCCAGGGCATCTTTGGTGGGCGGCCCGGAGCTTGTGGCTCGTTCTCGGTAAACGGTGAGGCGGTT
>CAJWER010000285.1 GCA_913030785.1 uncultured Chloroflexota bacterium
TTAGGTCGTAGATTCAATATGGCACCCCTGAACGACCGGGTCTCGGGTCCCTATTCGGGCCGCCCGGCAAATTTGATTGAGAGTTATGCAGCCACGTCGGTGGATGTGCCTGCACGGGCTGACTCGTACGCCGCCTCGACAACCGAGAGGACGTGGAGAGCTTCTGTGGCGGGGATAGGAAGCGGATCTCCTGCCTCCATGGCGGCGAAATACCGATCACGGAATCTGTAGTACCCCGCGTCGTCGTTTCGCTCCGGCGCCATATCCGGGGCCACCCAATCGTCCTCGCCTGGCCTGAAGACCGCGAGAGGACTTCCCTCATGATCGAACAGAAATGAGCCGGCCGAGGCATGTAGTTCGTAGACTCTCTTCGCCGTGTACCGTCCCGTGGCTATGCTCCAGCCCGCCTGTACGCTGCTCATCGTTCCATTTGCGTGCTGCATGATCACGAGGGCCGTGTCTTCTACGTCGTAGTCGTGAGTATACGTCCCGGTCTGCGCCTGCACCGATGTGACTGGAGCACCCAGCAGCTTCTCTGCGGTGTATATGCTGTGGTACGCGTTGTCGATAAGACAGCCGCCGCCCCCGTGGGCGCGCTGTGTACGCCAGTTTGGCTCCGTACCGCTTCCGGGCCGGTGGCTCGCACCCAGCATCTCATCGCGATATAAGAAAGGCTTGCCATAGTCCCCCGTGGCAATCAATTCCGCGGCGGTCTGGATCGCCGGGCGAAATAGTTGGTTGTGTACGACGTTGAGCTTCGTATCCTCGCGGTCGCACGCCTCCATCATTCTCTCAGCCGTGGCAACATCCGCAGCCAGTGGCTTTTCGACGAGTATCGAGAGGACACGGCCTGCCGCCTCGATCACCGGGTTTTCGTGGTGGGCAAGGGGAGTGGCTACGATGACCAGGTCCAACTGCTCCTGCGCCAACAGCTCGTGGTAGTCGGTATAACGTCCCTCGGCGCTCACCCCGGCACGATCCGCCAGCAGCGCGACACGCTCTGCGGAGATGTCCGACATCGCGGTGATCTGGACTCCATCACTCATCTCCAGGAGCCCTGGCAGGTGACGTCGCTCGATAATTCCACCGCAACCAATAAGTCCAACACTGAGCATTAAGAACCTCTCGTCGCGTTGGTCATGCGGCCTGGCCAAAGGGGGTAATGAACTTGATTCCCCTCTCGCCGTCCTCATTTAGCTTCTTTACTATTATATCGGCTAGGTTCCAGGCTAGGATTACCAGGTAGTCGGGTGGTTGCTCCCTCAGGGTGGAACTGGACACAATCGGTATGCCCGTTCCGGGCACGTAGCGGCCCTGCTTAAGCGGGTTGTCATCGACGATGTAGTCAAGGACATCGCCACCTATCTCAGCAAAGCCTAGCAGCGTACTGGCCTTGGCGGGGGCAGCGTACCCAGCCAGTCGGAAACCCTGACTTTTTAGATCCTTGAGCTCCGCAGCAAATTCACCGACTACCTTCGAGACTCTGGAGCCGAAGTCCGAGTAGGCTGCGGCGTTTCCAAGATCACGCTCGTCGTTGAGATGTGCCGCCACTGACTGATCCACCGCGTGTCCGCCGTTCTGACGTTGCACCGAGACCCTGATGGAGCCTCCGTGGGACTGCACATCATCGACACGGAAGACCTCCATCCCCATGGACTCGAAGAAGGTGACCAGCGGCGCGACGCTGAAATACGATAGATGCTCGTGGTAGACAAGGTCGAAGGTGCCGCTTCGGAGCATCACCGGCAGGTAGGGGACCTCGATTACCAGTGCTCCACCAGGATTCAGGAGGCGTTTCACGTTCTCCGTCAGGCCCTCGATGTCGTCCACATGGGCGAAGACATTTGTCGCAGTGATGAGGTCGGCCTGGCCGTCCTCGGCCAAGATCTCCTCCACCACGTCCTTGCCGAAGAACCCGTTAACAGTGGGAACTTGATTCTCACGAGCCATTGCCACCAGATTGGAGGCGGGCTCGACGCCCTTGATACTGCCGATTCCCGCCTCACGGAAGCGACTCAATAACAGGCCATCGTTGCTTCCGATGTCCACGACAAGCGACGCAACTCCCAGCCCCAGTGCATCTCTCAGGTTGGTTGCCATATCGTCGAAATGATCACTCAGCATCCCGCTGGTGGAGGAGTACAGATAGTGGCTGAAAAGCACTGAAGGACTGACGACGTGGCAAAGCTGAACTAAGGAACATGATGAACAGGACGCCAATTCCAGAGGGTAGCTGTCCTCATGCTGATCGGGACTGTCCGGGAGATTGTTGGCCGCAGGCATAGAGCCCAGGGATAGGAAAGGCGAGGGTAGCGTCGTGTGGCACGCTCGGCACTCAGTAATTTGGCGATAGCTCAATCCGCTGAATCCTCCCATCCTTGATTAGAACCTCGGCCCCGCTGGCCACCGGGATGACACCGGTAATTATGTCCCTGATGATGGTGGCGACAGACATGGTCGTCTGCTGCTTGCCGGCGTCCCCTAATAGATCCTCCCGCATCGAGGTGTTCATCCCTCCAGGGCATATGGTGACGCAGGTGATACTCGTGTCTTGCAGTTCCTTGGCCAGGGCCTGCCCCATACCCACAAGAGCGAATTTCGTTGCGGAGTATGCGGCAAGTTTGGGGACGCCCCTCTTGCCGGCCTGTGAAGCGACGTTCACTATCCACCCCTGCTTTGCTGCAAGGAGCATCGGCAGCAGAGTTTTGGTCAGCAGGAAGGGCGAAACGAAGTTTAGCGCCACGTGTTCGGCAAGCTCTGCCTCTGTCGTATCGGCCAGATTAGAAAGCGTGCCGCCGTAGCCCGCGTTATTGATAAGAATGTCGATTGGTTTCCCTGATTCGACCAGCGGATCCGCGAAAGAACTCAACTCGGCAGTATCTGCCAGGTCAAAAGCACTCCACCGCGAGTACCAACGTTCCGCAGACTGGTCGCTGCGCTCCGCCTCTGAGGATTTGGCGCACACGGTGACGTCGCCGCCAGCCGCGTGGATTAAGCGAGCGATGTCGCGCCCCAGTCCACGGCTGCCACCAGTGATGACAGCTGATTTTCCGGCCAGATTCATACGATCTTGATACGAATCGTGTGGTCCTCGAAACGGTTCGTCTCCCGGGAATCCAGAGTCAGGGCTAGGAATACCGAGTCCTCCAGGAAGACCTGGGCGTGGGCGACCATAGGCGGGCTCAGTACCAGGCTACCTGCCTTAACCACCTGCTTTTCGACCGGCCCGTCCGGATCGTTCATGTCTTTCGCATAGCTTTCAAAGCGGCCGCTCACAAGGTAGCAATACTGAACGTCCTCGGGATGGTAGTGATTGCCGCGAACAGCGCCCGTCTTCGAAGTGATGACCGCGACGTGATTGATCCTTTTGTCGAGGACGTTGGTGATGTCCCCTCTCTCGTCGGTGAAGGCCACCCCGGGTTGCGTAACCGTCTCCAGCATTATCTATCCCCTCCCGCTCTTTTCGTGCTCACAACCCGAGCTGCTCCCGGTAGTGGGCGATGGTCCGCTGGACGCCCTCTCTCAGGCCGATCTTGGGCTCCCAGTGGGCCATTTCGCGCATACGGCTGATGTCGGGGCACCGGCGCTGAGGGTCCTCGTCGCGAGGCGGCAGATGCTCGATGGAGGCCCTTCCCCCGGTGTACTCCACCACGAGGCTCGCCAACTCAAGAACTGTGCGTTCGTCGGGGTTACCTACGTTGAAGACCCCGCCATTAAAATCTTCACCCTGGCTGACCCGCCAGATGCCTTCGACTGTGTCGTCGACATAACACATGCTGCGTGTCTGCGAGCCGTCGCCGAATATTTGGATGGGTTCGCCGTTTAGAGCGCGACGGATGAATTCAGACACCACCCTTCCGTCGTCGATCCTCATTCGGGGCCCATAGCTGTTGAACAGCCGGATTATTCGCGTGTCCAG
>CAJWER010000286.1 GCA_913030785.1 uncultured Chloroflexota bacterium
AGACAGCAGATGACGGTGTCCACGATGGACGCCGTCGAAGACTCCGATTGTGAGCACGGAGTCCCCTGCAGGGGGGTGCAATTGAAGTTGGTCTGTGATTCTCATGGGTGAGGTATCGCTGGGACTATCTCCGAATGTGTGAGGCCGCCGTAGTATGCCAACACCACGATCTCTCTCTGCTTAGACCGCAAGGCTGACAGTGCCTTGCTCAACATGCCCCTCTGCATCTGCCGGTTGGCGAACTTCATCGGGTCGTTGGTGTCGTCCGACGGCTGGTTGATCAGGTCGACGTCGTGGTAGACCTGAGTCTGCTCTCGCCGTTTTCGTCTCCTGACCTCGTCGATAATCTGGTGGTGACCGATGCTAAAGAGCCAGGCCGTCACCTTGCCCCTGCTCTGTCGGTAGCTCGACGCCCGCCTCCAGACGTTGAAAAAGGTGTCTTGTGTCACCTCTTCCGCGGCCCCAGCATCCGAACAGCGAGGGAGTAGATCGGCCCGGAGTACCTGTCGTCCAGCGCCTCCAGTGCCTGCTTGCTGCGAAGCGTCACAAGCCGCAGCAACTCCTCGTCGCGGAGTGCAGCGACAGATTCGGGGGCGATCACAGACCTTTATCCCTCGCCTCGCAATGGTATGTACGAGTCAACGGGTGTCCGCAGATTCCGGTTGTCTGAGCGAGTGTTGGTGCTCATGGTGCTAGCCGTCCCCGCCACCGACATTCGCCGGCGGCGTAAATGCAGAAGGCCCGACCGTTCCCGGTAGCAGTCCTCAACGCGGCGGATTTACCGGCCGAGGGTTTGGCGGCCATTATACTGGAACGGGCTCGTCATTGGCCGAGCGGGCCCAGCGCATCCCCAATTTGGGGGCCGTATACCCGTTTAGAACGACAGGGACGCCATAGGGTTACCTGTTCTGCTTGACGTGACTACCCTTGGTCAATATATTAGCCCCACGCCGCCAGACGCCTTGTAGCGTCACACGGCCAGCCAAAGTAAACCACGAAAGAATTAACCCGTCCGGAGGAACATATTGAAGGCTGCGACACTCTATAACGTGAACGAACCGCTGCAGATCAAAGACCTGCGGCAGGATAAGCCGAAGGCCGGGGAGGTTCGCGTGAAAATGGGCGTCGCAGGCATATGCGCCAGCGACCACCATGTCATGACCGGAACAGCGATCCTGGATATGCCGGTGGTCCTAGGCCACGAGGGCGCGGGTACCGTCGTAGAGGTCGGGCCTGGCGTCACAAAGGTGAAGCCTGGCGATCGCTGCATCCTGACCTTCATCTCAAGCTGCGGCCACTGCAGGCCGTGCCGCACCGGCACCCCTCAGCTCTGCGACACCAACGGCGAGACCGGAGTGAAGCAGTACGACGGGACCGTGCGCCTGCACGACGGTGATCGGGATGTCCACCAGATGGGCAAGCTCGGGGTGTTCTCCGAGTACCTCATCGCCCCCCAGCAGGCCTGCCACCCAATGCCGGACGAGGTTCCGATGGACGTGGCCGCCCTTATCGGGTGCTGCGTCACAACCGGCGTAGGCTCGGTGATCAACATTCCGGCAGCCCGATCCGGCATGACCGTTGCGGTCTTCGGGTGTGGCGGAGTCGGCCTCAGCGTCATCCAGGGGGCTCGTCTTCTCAATGCGACCAAGATCATCGCGGTGGACATCTTCGACCACAAGCTCGAGTTTGCCTACAAGTTCGGCGCAACCGACGTAGTCAACTCTCGTGAAGTAGATCCCGTCGAAGCGATCAAAGAGCTAACCGGAGGCGGCGTCGACATGGCCTTCGACAGCTTCGGCAGTGCACAGACCGTCAACAATTCGGTCATGGCCCTCCGGAAGGCAGGCACCGCAGTGATGATCGGACTCGGCCCCGTAGGCGACACTGCCCCCATCGACATGGTGGACTTCCTGCGCAATCAAAAGTCCCTGCTCAGCAGCTACTACGGCGCAGCCAGTCCCCATGAAACCTTCGACAAGCTCATCGACTTCTACCTCAAGGGCCTGCTCGATGTCGAGAGCCTGATTACGCGAACGTACCCACTCGAAAAGATCAACGAGGGCTTTGACGCCCTGGCCCGTGGAGAAGACGGCCGCGGAATCATCGTGTTCTCCTAGGCGAGGTCTTGGTCACCGTGGTGTGCAGAGGGGCAGAGCCCCGTCGCCTGTCCTGAGCCCGCCGAAGGGCCGTGAGTCTGAGGGTATCCCTCAGACAATTTCCTGTTGATTCCCCCCCCTTCCTGGATAGGAAGGGGCCAGGGGGATGGTCGATCTTTCCCTTGGTAGACTTGAACCGACGCTTGGAGTCGCCACAGGAGCAATATAGTGAAAAACGCACCCCGCGTCACACGCATCGAAGTGTTCCAGTTCGAGTATGAACTCGAAGACATCGGACGCGAGCCCACCATCGGCTTGCCAGTCTACAAGCCCGGAAATACCCTACGCACATCCGCGAACGGCGTACGAATCGAGACCGACGCCGGCATTACCGGGGAGTACATAGGCGGCAGTGCCACCGAGTACTCGGCGTTCCCCATGTTCGCCCCCTCGCTCATCGGCAGCAGCGCCCTGGACCGAGAAGGCTTCTACAACAACGCAAAACAGGCCACGCGACAGCACGCCAGAATGGGAACCGGCGTCGCAGACATGGCCCTGTGGGACCTGGCAGGCAAGTTCTACGACGCGCCCCTCTACGAACTGCTGGGCGGCGCCAGCCGGAAGTTGCCGTGCTACGCCAGTACCTACGTCGGAGACCATGAAAAGGGCGGTCTGGACAGCCCCGAGGCCTATGCCGACTTCGCCGAGCAGTGCCTGGAAATGGGCTATCCCGCCTTCAAAATCCACGGCTGGCAGAACGCATCTATCGATATGCAGGTCGCCGTCGTACGCACCGTTGGCAAACGAGTCGGTGGCAAGATGGACCTGATGCTGGACCCCTTCTGCGCCATACGCACCTTTGGCGAGGCGCTGAAGTTGGGATGGGCCTGCGACGAGTGGCGATACCTGTGGCTCGAAGACCCGTTCAAAGACGGCGGCGTCTCAGCCCACGCCCACCGCAAACTGCGACAGCTCATAAAGACACCTCTGCTTCAACTTGAGCACCTTCGCGGCCTAGAGTCCCATGTCGACTTCATCGAGGCCCAGGCCACCGACTTCGTGCGCATTGACCCCGACTACGACGGCGGAGTCACCGGCAGCATGAAGATCGCCCATGCCTCCGAAGGCTTCGGGCTCGACGTGGAACTCCATGGTCCCGGACCGGTCCGCCGTCACATCATGTCCTCGATCCGCAACACCAACTACTATGAGATGGGCCTGCTCCACCCCAAAGTAGGTCCATTCCAGCCTGAAATATACGCCGACGGCTACCGCGACGGCATCGACGCCGTCGACGAAAACGGCTGTGTCGAACCACCCCAGGGCCCCGGCATGGGCGTGGAATTCAACTGGGATTACATCAACGCACACCGCACCGACACCGCGGTATACGAATAGATGAATTTCACCGCGGAGTGGGCCGAGAGCGCAGAGTCAAGATTCTGATATCTATTGAAATCTCTACGCACACCGCGATATCTGCGGTAATAAACAGGGAGGAATCATGGATCTAGGCATAGCAGGCAAGATCGCCCTCGTAACCGGCGGGAGCAGGGGATTGGGGCGGGCCGCCGCCATGTCCCTGGCCGGTGAGGGTGTGAACGTGGCCATCTGCGGGCGCACCCGAGGGACTCTGGGCGCAACGGTCGGCGACCTCAAGGCGCTGGGCGTGAACTCGGTGGGTGTCATCGCGGACGTGTCGGACCCCTCGTCATTGGAGGTCCTTCACAACGAGGTCGTAGCAAGCCTTGGGACTATCGATATCCTGGTGAACAACGCGGGCGGCAGCGGGCCCACAGCAAATATCGATGACACA
>CAJWER010000287.1 GCA_913030785.1 uncultured Chloroflexota bacterium
CCAACCGTTACCGGTTTGTTGCTACTCGAACAAATAGCCTCGTTTCTACGAGGCTTTGTTTTTTCTAAATCATGCCGCTACTCCGGCAAACTTTTCATTATCAATTACGAAATTTTTAATCCCCAATTTTCTTGTTAGCTTCCATGATGCGTTCAATCTCAGTTGGTGTTTCGGCCAGAAAGATGGTGATCCTGGCGATATCAGCCGAGTTGCCACCTTCAGACGCGACGATGGCGTTAATGTTGGCCAGCGCCTGCTCGTACTGCGCTTCCAGCCCCTCAACGATGCTGCCGTCCATGAGATTGCCAATCTGTCCTGCAATGACAAGGAGTCGACGGTCAGCAGGCACAATTGCTAGATTGCGATATTCAGCAGAGAGCGGTGGTGGCGCGGAGGGGGGGTCAACGAATTTCAGATTCATGAGGTCGTTCCTTTCTCGATTGGACTGTTCGGTGATAGCGTGTAATCCCACCTATTTTTGAGGGACCTCAGCAGCGCCTTCAAGGGGTCGCGCTGGGGAACGTCCGGTTTCTCCTTGAGCGTGCAGCTCTAGGTCCCCGCGAGGTTCTGGGAATCATTATAACGCCGAACTGCGTCCCACCCGTGGCTTTCGTCTTGGGTAAGCGGCGCCCAAGACTCGGGTTCACCGTTATGCCATAGGTGGCAAGGACCTCGTCCAGATATGCCGAGAACTCCTCTGAGTTCCGGGGAGAGTATTTTGACATGTTCGGTTACCTCCTCGTATTAGGTGCCATTGTTAAGTGTGGCGTTGAGTTTGAATATGTTTGCCGGGGCCGTCTCGTCCGAGGTATCGCGGCCCTCCTGGAAGGTCCGCTTTCGCTCTAGGGCTGTGAGGGCCTTCTGCTCGGGCGTTTGAGGAGTGCGCTGCGGGAGCCCCCGCGAGGCAGCATAATAATCGTCGAGGTATCCGGCGTACTGGTGCTCTCGGAGCCCGGTGGTTGGGGCCCATTTCCCTTCGTTATTTCCGTAGTGGAAGAGTTGGCGGAAATCAGCCTGTCGCGGGCCAAGAACTCGTCGAAGTTTTGTGGATACTCTACGGACATTGTTCTCCTCGTCTATATATGTTCCGCCCTGGTTTACCTCGTCCGTGAACGCCGCTGCGTTGTCCCTCAACGCGTTGGACCAACACCGGGTGTGTCATCCGAGGGTTCCGGGTTTTGCCGCCGTTGTTTGTTCCGTGTAGATGGTCGTTTTGGTCGCGTAGGTTGGTCCGTGGTTGTCGGGGTCTCCGGTCTGTATGTTCTGCTGACTGTAATGCCCGAGCCTGCTAGTCGTTTCTTGCTTGCTTGATAAGCGTCCTCTAAAGTGTATTTCTTCGCCATTTAGATACTCCAAAAATCTGATATAGGGTTACATACCTGACTGTGCTTACCGTGGTTCCTAGCGGCTTAGCGCAGCCTACGGTGACACCAATTGTTGAACTCGCCCAAGAGTCAGAATTCGTCTGGGTCTGGTTAGATGCAAGACACATCTCATGGATAGACGTGCACGCCCCTCCACCTGAGGGCAGGGACGTGGACCGTGTGGGCGGTGACTCCGTTGTTGCTAACTGCGCGAACGCCGTCATCGAAAGGTCCCTATTTAAGCGCCGGGCCCGTAATATCTGCGGTCATCCCTACCTCCGCTCCAGTATGGCCGAAATAGCCGTTGATACTTCCAATAGATCTTCGTCGCTGTTGACCTCGATGGTTACCTCTGCCGGATACAGGTCCGTCCGGTTGCAGTCGACCAGCACCAACACGAACTTGGCCCCGTCCTTGACTAGCTGATGGGACAGCTCCGAGGTATGCTGTTCCGGGTCTCTATTGGCGCTGCAGTCGTTAGGGGAACCGTCGGTTATCACCACCAGCGTGGAGTCCTGGAGGGCCTCATCCAGCAGCGTTTTGGCATAGTCGAGGGCCCCGCATATCGGGGTGGAGCCGCCTATACCGGATGGCATCTCCTCGTTGCACACGGGCTGGTTACCGGGGTCAATCGGTACGATGTACGTCCCACCTTGAGCGCCGCTAAAACCTATGACTGTGGCATCAGGCAGGCGCCGGCTTATCGTGCTTGCCACCTGCCACTCTTTCCACCCGCTGGTGGTACGGCCATATCGGGCGCTGCCCTTGTGCTCCTCACACCAGCAACCGACCGACCCGCTCAGGTCTACCAGGACGATCAGCCTGCCCTTGCGCTTCGGGGGCCGGGTGAAGACTTTGGTTTCGCCGTAAAGGCCCAATTTCCACACGTCCGGGGTTGGCCGGCCGTGGCGTTTCGTCTGACGGCCAAGGCCTGCCGTCTCGTCCAGCACCAACTCACCGTATATGCTTAGCTTCGTGGGCTCCTGAGGCGCGTCGATTATCTGGACCTTATGTTCGCCGGTGGACGGGCTTGCCTTGCGCCGGTCCCATTCGACCTTCTTACGGACCTCCTCCGCTTCCCGCACGGCTAAGACTACCATCTGGTCCCACCAGTCTTCCTGTCGATCACCCTCGTGGGGCAGCTCGTTCCTAAGGTCTAGCTCGTCCAGGCTCCCTCCACGCTCTAGACCGTTGTCCTGTCCCTGGGGCTGGTCTGATCCGCCCTCTTCGTGCAGGGTTTTTGCCTCTGACGTCGAGACAGCCGTGGGCGGGACGTCGCTGGCGTGGACCGCGTCAGCCCCCTGGCCAGCGTTCTGTGCTTGGTCTTGAATCGGCCCCAGTTGGCCGTCTTCGTACAGGGCTTGTATCTCGAACGCCAATCTCGCCGTGGCCCAGGGGTCGTCGCTGGTCTGCACGGCGTCAATGCGCCGCCCAAATTTGGCTTTGACTGCGGTGCCTGCCTCGTTGAGCGGGAGGTCAAGATTGTAAGCCAGTTTCACGACGTCATCCAGCAACAGGTTGCCACCCCTCAATCCTTCGACGACTATACGTCTGGCATGGTCACCCTTAAGATCTTCCCGGTACCACTCCCCGGCCTTCGTGTCGACCCTGGCGTCCTCCAGCACGGCTAATAGCTCTCTCCCTATGGGCGTGAGTTTGGCGCTGATTGCGTTGGTCTCAAAGCTGGTGAATAGGACATGCCCCATCTCGTGGAGCTGAACCGGTGTGTCTCCCTCAGGCAGCACAATCCCCCATCGGTTCTGGCCCAGTTTTATGGTGCAGGCGCCCTGGGTGTAGTGTTCAACCCAGGCGATCTCGGCGGAGCCGTTGCCTATGACCCCGAACGCCTGTGCCAGCGCGGTGGTGTTGTTGGTGTCCCTCTTGCCCATTGGCTCATCTCCTCTCCCGGTCCGGGTATCCATGCCGCGGTCCGTCCTGGTCGGACTCGAAAGCGTCATGAAAGAACCTTGGTCTTCAAACTGTGCCCTGGTGAGTCTGTGTGCGTCTGGTGAGTTGCGGGTATCCGGTAGCGGGTCGTTTTCACGATCGGCCTGGCGCTGAAGCGCAGTTTCCAGGAAGTGTGCTCCTCGGGAAGATCCCAGGGGATGCAATCGAGCTCAGACTTCAACTGCCTGTGGTCCAGATACTGCCTCAAGGCAAAATAGCCGCCGGTAATCAGGGCTGCGCCGCCTATTGCCAATCCCGCTGACGTTCTCTTCGATACATTCATTTCTCGGCCTCCGGTCACTCTTTCGGTTGATTGTTCGTCTCGAAGCATAGGTATTTACTACTGCGGGGTGGGGGCCTGGAGGTCCGCCAGGCGTCCTACGGTACGGCTCAGAGCAGGGTTGGAGACGGCGTGGACGAAGACCCGCTCCGCCACCTCTCTCAGAGGTTGCTTCAGCTTCAAGGCGCTCTCCATCATTGGATCCAGCACGCGCTGGAGCAGGTCCACCGGTAGGGCTCCCGTGATCTGGGGGCCGCTCACAGGGCTTCTCCCTGTGCGCCATCAGCGGACAGGTCTCCGGCCATCCCCCAGGCGTCCAT
>CAJWER010000288.1 GCA_913030785.1 uncultured Chloroflexota bacterium
TTGTCTGCCATATGGCGGGCAAGAGGCTCGTCTCCAAGGAGTTCTGAGGCAGCGCTGGCGAT
The DNA here is from genome assembly GCA_913030785.1 of uncultured Chloroflexota bacterium. Lineage (GTDB taxonomy): Bacteria > Chloroflexota > Dehalococcoidia > Lucifugimonadales > CAJWER01 > CAJWER01. Next base: position 63 of record CAJWER010000288.1, read on the forward strand.
GGCGTCGACATCGTAGTCCACCGCACGGCCTGTGTCTCCATCCAGCACCACCTCTGCACAGCCAGTAGTGGCACTAGTCACCGTGGGTACGCCCGCTGCCTGCGCCTCTAGAAGGGCGCGAGGCAGGCTGTCGCTGGAGTCCTCGGGAGTCGCGTACAGGAACAGGTCTGCTGCCGCCAGCAGATCTGGCACATCGGTCCGATTTACCGCAAGCCGGATCCGGTCAGCGCATTCAAGAGAGTCTATGTGTGTCTGTAGAGCAGCGAGAGCACGCTGACTGGTGCTCTTCGCAGCGATGACATAGCTCGCGTTGGGATGGGAGCGCTGCAATTTGGCGAAGGCGTCGAGCAGAAGATGGACGCCCTCAATCTTGCGTTCGAACGTGAGCGTGACTACCGATAGCACACGAGGCCCGCCAGAGACCCAGGCGTCAGGTCTGGCCGTCGCAGAGTCGATGGCGTCATAGTCGATTCCGTTGTAAATCGAAGTCACCTTCGGGGCCAGTGACGGAAATCTCTCTCTCAGGCCATTGGCCAGGAACTGGCTGTTGGCGACGATCGCACCGGCCCCTACAAGTGCCTGTTTCAGCATCACGGGGTACATGGCTCGCTTGAGAGCGCCGAGCCCGCGGGCTGCCTTCCGCTCGGAATGATAGGCCCAGATCGCCCCGTTCAGCGTGTATACGTAGGGTTTGCCTCTGAGCAGTTTGGCGATTCGAAGCTGGGTCACAGGCAGGAAGGAGCGGGACGTGTACAGAACGTCGTGACTCAGGCCCCTAACAGTGCGCAAGCCGCCCATAAGATCGTACCCGACCCGGCGGACGAAGCTCTGGTCGCCGGGTATTGGAAGGGAGTGGTAGATCGTGACTGAGTGGCCGCGGCTTCGCAGCCCCTCAGCTAGCTTTGCACCGCGTTCCGGTCGCGGGAACCAGAATCCGATGTCGAGACCGCGACTATCCGTCATGGTGTAGTGTGCTCAGTTCGGGGAACTTCCGGCGGACCGATGGTCGTTAATGAGGGCAGTAAAGACGGCCTCGTACTGATTCGCCACGTTTGACCAGCTGTAATCCTGCACCCACGCCTTGCCTTTTGCCGATAGGTCCTCGCGCAACGCCGAGTCTTCCAGAAGCCGGCCCAGTTGGACCGTGAAACTATCTACGTCGCCAGCATGAGCCTGGAGCCCGTTTTGTTCGTGTATTACGACGTCCCGGCAGCCTGGAGCGTCGGTGGAAACAACGGCGGCTCCCGCAGCCATCGCCTCTAGCTGCACCATGCCAAAGGTCTCCATGAGTGATGGAAAGGCGTAGATATCGGCGGCCTGATACATCGAAACTAGGCTGCGGTCGGGGAAATGCCACTCACGGCCAGGACTCTGAGCCACCCCGACCTCTTCATATGTGATGACGAAGTCAGTGAGCCCTCGGGATCGTACTTCGTCGTCGATCCTGTCTGCACCCGTCCCAACGACATACCACCGAAATAGCAGGCCACGATCCCTCAGTTTTTCGGCAATAGCCGGAATCAGATCGTATCCTTTCTTCCGATGGTTACGGCCTGTGGTCAGGATCACAGGTCGGTCTTGGGGCCATCCAAGCTCAGTTCGGATCTCCGCCTTGTCCCGGTCCGCCAAGAACCAATCGAGATCAACGCCGTTGGGGATTATCTCAATGGCCTCGTCCGATACACCCAGGTCCATGAAGTCGGTCCGGACGCTCTTTGTGAGCGCAGCCAGCTTGTCGTAGGACTGTATCGTGCGGCTTATCCTTGCTTCCTCGGATGGATCGAGTCTGAGTCCGTAGTCGAGGTCAACTGACTTTTGGATGTCCTCGCCCGAGGCTCTAAGCACAATTGGCACCCGGCCCTTCAGGCATGTGGCAACGTACCCGCTGGGAAATGTGAATATTACCAGCCATACATCGTAGCCCTCCGCCGCTTGCCGGCGAAGCAGGTACCTCTGCGCCCAATACAACCCGAGGACCGGGATACGCCTCACGATTCCGTAGAATTTTCTAGGAAGGGGCTTGAGCATATCGCGGAACTGTGGTCCGAGGGCGGCGTAGTTTTCGGCCGGAACGTAGACGTGCACCTCGTTGCCCGAAACGGCGAGTTGACGCGCCGCGTTATAGACAAATACCTGGGCGCCGCCCACCTTTGGCAGGAAGGATGCCGTAAGGATTGCGATCTTCATTTGGAGGCGTCCAGCACCATTACTTGCCAGTGCCCATCAGGGCCACAAGAGCAGATGATGTTTCGCCGATTTTGGTGAGAATATACCCGTTGCATGACGATAGTCCGATGCCTTCACATATCTTTCGGGGAATCTCCAGGCCAAACCTGTAGGGCGAGTGTGCGGGTAGACCGTCCACCCTTCCAACCGTGTCGAATCCGGCCTCTCGGAAACGTGGATTCAAATAGGAGGCGCCCATTCTCACGAACTCCTGCGCGTGGCCGGCGTACTCCCCGTGGACTGCAGGCCACAAGTTCCGGAGAAGGAAAGAGGGTCTTTCACTCTTCAGGTTGTTGCCTCGGGCTGGCTCCTCGCCGTCGGTCCGTACCCTGCCACCGGATAGCACCATTTCCAGTACGAACACCACCTGCCGTGGATAGAACAGGCCCAAATGTAACAATTTCCAGAAACGGTTAGGGACCACGTGGATCATCACTCCGTCGTCGCGAAGGACCCGTCGCATTTCGGACAGCGCCTTTTCTGGGTTCGGCAGGTGTTCGATGAGGTTCGAAGAGTAGATCAGGTCGAAACGCCCGGTGTCGTAGGGGAGGGCTTCAGCGTCGCTGATGTCGTAGGTGAGCTTTGGGTGCGAAACCCGCTCCAGTCGATCCGCATTGAGGTCCGTGCACAGCACCTTCCGAGCGCAGCGGGCGATGTACTGACTCTGCGCTCCGTCTCCCGCGCCGAGTTCGAGGGCATCTTCGAATGTGTCGTCGGGCACGTGGCGAAAGACAGCCTCGATCTCCCGCCGCCTAAGCGTGCGACGGAGACGGTCGCTGTCAGCCCTCAGGCGTATCATCGAACTGGGTCCAGGCTACTCAGCTTTCGGTCTCTTCCGAACGAGCCTTCGCACGATCCACCTGGGACTTGATGAACTCAGCCCACTTCTCGGTGGAACTCCCGATGTGGGCAAAGTAGAAGTCTCTTGGGATTACCCGTCCATCTTCTGTTGGAACACGGTTAGACAGGTGTTCCAACAGCTCGGCGGGCGGGGAGAGGGGGGATGAATCCAGTGGTATTGTGGGCGCGAACAGACCCATATCTATCAGTGGGCATAGGTCAAGACGATCGGTAGGTACGACTCCCAGTGCCGTGGCTCCTGCCTCCGCGAACTCGAGGCCGACCGAGGTGTCGGTGAACAGCACGTAGTCGACGCGGCCCAACAGATCGTTCAAGACCCCATCATAAATCGCACTACTCGCTTCGGACTCTGAAAGACCTTTATCTTTCAGGTACTCAATTACGAGATCACGCTGCCTCTTCCCTGCGGCGGGATGTGGTTTTACATAGAACCGTACATCGTGTCCGGCCTTGGAAGCTGCTACCACGTAGTCCAGGATTCCTAGATCGCCGTGGAGGCTCAGTGGGACTAGGATGGTGGTCTCCTGACCATCCATCCTGGTGGGCGACGCTGAAGCTCCTGCCAGGTGCTCCACGCGAGGTGCTCCCAGGACCTGAACATCAATACCGGGGTGTATCCATTCCAGGGCCTCCTGGTGATTGGTCCCCTCGGCGATTATGTGATCCGGGAACGTCGTAGTCTCTAGTTCCTGCGGCGTCAAGTACTGGCCGAGACGCAGGTGAGACATCGTGCCGTGTTCGCACCCCACCGTGACG
>CAJWER010000289.1 GCA_913030785.1 uncultured Chloroflexota bacterium
CCCTCGTGCGCCTGCGGACCGTTAGCTCAGTTGGCTAGAGCGCTCGCCTCACACGTGAGAGGTCACTGGTTCGAGTCCAGTACGGTCCACTCATTGACTACGGAAACGTTGGTCAAACCCGCTTTCAGATTAGTGGTCTGAAAGCTGCAAGGTGCCATTCGGCTAGCCAAACTGCTGCTAGCAGCAAGTAGATGCCGACAAGGACAGGGTCTAGCCTCTACAATCTCAAAGCTTATTGACCCGAAGAGCGACATTGCCCTCATCTTTGGAAAATGCGAGGAACTGATATTCATCGTCTGTGAATACTTCAGTTAATGCTCGGTATTCTCCAACACTCCAACCTTCAAAATCATATAATTGATCAAATACAATAATTGATTGATCAAGCAAGTGGGGTTTGACTTGTTCCAGGATAAATTTTGCTGTGGGATAAGTGTCGGTATCGATATGCATGAAATTAATTTGAAGATTCTGATTGTCAGAAAGGAATGACGGTAGCGTGTCTTGTATTAGACCGATAACTGGTATGCAGTTATCTCTTAGTTTAGGCACCTTACTATTTAGATTAAAATGACCTTTCGGGGCATCGGTTCCTACCCAGTCTTCATTAATTCCTTGAAAGGAATCGAAACCATAGATCGGGATGTCGTTCAATATCTTTGCAAACTGATTTATCGTACGACCCTTCCATACACCAAATTCAAGATATGAATAGTGTGGCTGGTGAATTCGAAGAGCTTCGCTAATGGCATAAGCTCTCAACTGTTTGCCATCCAAAAAGATCGCATCGTAGAAGTATTGTTTAAAATGGGAATATGACGCGTGAATTTCATCCTCTCGAAAGTATTGGAATGCACTAGAGGAAGAATGAAGACGGGTAGACGGTATTGAGTGGTGCGCTATCAGAGCTATCAGTTTCCGGATCCGGTGAAGCAACCAAATAAAAATATTTGTTACCAATGATCTCATTACAGTTTCTCCTGCTCAACAGAGTACTTAGCGTCCTGTCCAGGACCGACGGTTTGCAATGTTTCCATTGGACTGTAGAACACCTGCTCATCAAATCTGTGAAATGCACTGGCCGAACCATGCTCGGCTAGGTATTTCTGCACCCTAGGGTCGCGACACACCTCAGACCTCTAATGAGCCGGGCCATGGTGGAGGCAACAAGTTGCTGGGCTGACCAGCTGGAATGTCAGTTGGGATCATGATGGGTCAGGCGATCTGCGACTCATTGCAACTGGAGTCAGAGCGCGGGCCTCACACGCGGGAGGTCACTGGTTCGAGTCCAGTACGGCCACGAGGGTGACCAGTGGAAACAATGCTCACCTGTGCAGTTTGGTAGGAGTTCTGCTCGGCATGCCCACCTACTATCCCACTCGAGATTTTCTGGCAATATGGTCTAGTGCCGTCCGGGGTGAAGATCAGGTTCATTGGCCACTCGTGTTTTGTCTATGAGGTAGATGGTTGCCGCATCCTGTGCGACCCATGGCTGTCGGGCCGCGTTTTCCACAACGGGTGGGACCTTTACAGCCCGATCAGCACCACCATGTCCGATCTGGATGGCATCGAATACCTGTGGATCTCACATGAACACCCCGACCACTTCCATGTCCCGACGCTCCAGTCGATCCCCGAATCCCGGCGTACCGGAATCACCGTGCTGTTCCAGGCCACGATCGACCGTCGGGTCGCCGAGTTCTGCTGTGAACTTGGATTTCGTGAGGTCCGAGAACTCCCTCCGGAGTGGGTCCGTCCGTCTCCCGACACGGTTCCCGGCCTCGAGGTGCTCTGCGTTCCCGCCCCCGAGGGGAATTCATGGATTGCCTTCCGGTCGGAAGGGACCACGGTCCTGAACCTGAACGACTGTGGAGTCCGAAATGCACCTGAGGCCGCATCCATCCGTAGGCGAGTAGGCACCGTTGACCTACTCCTCACCCAGTTCTCCTATGCCACCTGGGTTGGCAACCCGGATCAGAGGGAGCTCCGCGAGAGCGAGGCTCTTGACAAGCTTGAGATGGTGGCATTCCAGTGCGAAGCGCTGGCGGCCGAGCGAGTCCTTCCATTTGCCAGCCATCTCTACTTCTGCCATCCTGAGAACTTCTTCCTGAACGACGGCGTAAACACCCCGTCAGCGGCGGTGCGATTCCTGCGCGACGCGACCTCGGCCGAGCCCGTCGTGTTATACAACGACGAGTCTTACGAGGTGGGTGCGCCGCACGGGACTGACGAGGCCTGTCGTCGGTTCGACGAGGACGTCGAGCGCGTCCTCGCTGCGGGCCCGCTATCGCTCGAGGATCCGAGTGTCGGAGCCGACGACCTGGCTGAGGCAGTCGAAGGCTTTCTAGTCCGGCTCCGAGACGATGCCCCTTGGTATCTCCGACGGATGCTCGGGAGCACAGCCATCCGACTCTGGGATTGGGATCGGACGGTCCGGCTCACGGTGGACGGCCTGGAGGACGACCCGACGCCCGAGTTGGACACCGATGTGGCCCTCCACTCGAGTTCGTTGCTCCTCTGCCTGCAGCACCGGTATGGATTGGACACCCTCGGTGTTTCCGGACGCTTCCACAAGCCCGCCGGTGGCGATTACCGGCGCTTCTATCGTTTCTTCCGGCCGGGCCTCATAGCCATGCGGGGCGAAGTCGTGGGTATTGGCTACATCCTTCGGTCAGTGTTAAACGCTGTTCTGGTGAGGATGGGTCGTCGCAGCAACTGACTGTCCCGTTGATCAGCCCGTTCCGTTTCGCAAGACGCGAGGATTAGTCCGCGTTCCGCTTGAAGGAAGCCCTACTGAACAAGCCGCAGAGGTGAAAGTGGGTGCCCAGAAGCTCTGAAGCCTCCGTCGCTTCAAAACCTGTTCAAGTTGTGGCGAGCGAAACCCCCCGGAGTGGTGGGCCGGAGGTGGCATTTGCCAAGCGTGCTTTCCGGGGGTGTATTGACGGTGTGTCTCGGCAGCCACGTAGGCAGCCACGGGGGTGACACACCCTGACGTTCCCTGACAGCAGCCTGGAGGCCCTTCTGGCTGTCCTACTTTCCCAGGAATGCGCCGCAGGTGCACTGGCCTCGGTTGTCCTTGGCGTTGTAGTCGTAGTTGTAGTTGCAGTAGATGTCGCAGGTGCAGCCCACGAGCCAGGCGATGGACTTCATGATGTGGTCGATTGCGTGGCGGCCAGCGAGGGTGTCCGGGTAGTTCCGCTTCAACCAGGAGAACAATTCGTCGCTCGACCCGAGCCGGTAGGCCCACTTCGCGGCCGATAGGTAGGCGCCGGACAGGTTGTCGGGTCCCCCACCACGACCGAGGCCCCGACGACCACCAGCCCATCGGCGTGCCCACGTGTCGTTCGCGGTCCACGATTCACACGAACACCCCGGGCACTCGCACTCCACGTCGCCGGAGCAGCGGAAGTCACGCAGGTGGTGGTAGGTCGAACGTTCGAACCGCCGCTTCAACTGCCGTCCGTGCCTGGACTGCAAGTGGCGAGTGCCACAACGGTCTCTTCCCTTTACCGAGTTGTTCGCGAGATCGAGCATCTTCGCCCGACGGTGTTCCCGCCGTGGATCGATGTGGGGCATGGGTCTTCCTCCGACTGCGCCGCCCTTGTGGCGGCCTACTTAGATCGGGGACCAACCCCCCGAGTTGTTCAATCCGCCAGAGGGCAAAGCCCACTGGATGGGACGCAACTCGGAATGCGCTCGGAACAACTTCGGAAATATCCATCAGGACACTTGTACCCCCCGGCCGTGACAGAACGTGCTCACCCGGCATTTCGAGGGCCTCGTGCCGAGTTGGGGCGGTTGACGCCTCCAGGCAGCCGCAGGGGTGACACACCCTGACTTTCTCAGGCCGCGTACAGGCCGCGAGACATCGCGAAACAGTGCGAAACGACGCGAACCA
>CAJWER010000290.1 GCA_913030785.1 uncultured Chloroflexota bacterium
AAATCCTTCGCTGCTGATCGCTGATGAACCCACGACTGCTCTTGACGCGACGATTCAAGCGCAGATTCTGGACCTGTTCCGGGAGCGCCTGGCGAGTGCGACGATGATCCTGATTACCCACGACCTCGGCGTGGCCGCCGAGATTTGCGATCGCATCGCCGTCATGTACGCGGGTCGAATCGTCGAGACCGGCACCATCGAAGACGTTCTGTCGAGCCCGCGCCATCCGTACACGGTGGGTCTGCTGGCGGCGGTTCCCAAGTTCGATATTCGGCGGCCGAAACTGGTGCCGATTCCCGGTCAACCGCCGACCGCCGACGATATTATTCGCGGCTGCTCGTTTTCGCCCCGGTGCCCATTCGCGCAGCCCCAGTGCGACAATCGGCCGGAGCTTGAAGATCGTGGTGGGCGGCTTGTCGCCTGTTGGACGCCGCGCGGCGTGGAGGCTCAATAATGGCGGAAGTGGCGGAGGCGGCGGGTACGAAGGTGGCCGATGAAAAAGCGGGCGACGACGAGTACTTCCTGCGGGCCGAAAACCTGAAAGTAACGTTCCGGGCGCCCGGTGGGCGCAAACTGCACGCCGTGGACACCATTGATCTCGGCGTTCGGTCGCGCGAGACCGTCGGCCTCGTTGGCGAATCGGGATCGGGCAAATCGACGGTCGCACTGACTCTGATGCGTGCTCACGAGCCCGAATCGGGGCGCATCTGGGTCGACGGGCAAGATATCACACGCCTGAACTATTCGGAGCTCCTGCCCATTCGCCGCAAGGTTCAAATGGTCTTCCAGGATCCCTACTCCAGCCTCGATCCGCGGATGTCGATCCGGCGTGTCATCGCCGAGCCATTGAAGGCGCACAAGTACGGCACCCGGGCGCAGATCAATCGGCGGGTCGACGAGCTGTTGGAGCAGGTCGGCCTGCCACCGGATTCGGTGACACGGGTGCCGTCACAGTTCTCGGGCGGTCAGCGTCAGAGAATTGCAGTGGCCCGCGCCCTGGCGCTGGAGCCGCTGGCGCTCATCGCCGATGAGCCGGTATCGTCGCTCGACGTGTCGATTCAGGCCCAGATCATCAATCTGCTGGAGGACCTGCAAGACCAATTCGGACTGACCTACCTGTTCATCTCCCATGACCTGCGGGTGGTGCGGCACATAAGCAACCGCGTGGCGGTCATGTACCTGGGCAAGATCGTGGAGCAGGCCGATCAGGATGACCTGCACGCCAACCCACTCCACCCATACAGCCAAGCGCTCCTATCCAGCGTTCCGGTCCCGAATCCGGCGATGGTGAAGGATCGCAAGCGGGTCATCCTGAAGGGTGACGTGCCAAGCCCGATCAACCCCCCCAGCGGATGCCGCTTCCGCACCAGGTGCCCGATAGCACAGCCGAGTTGCGCGGATAGCCTGCCCCTCCTTAGAGAGGTGAAAGAAAATCACTGGGTGGCCTGCCACCTGGTCTAGACGAGGAAGATACTGCGCTCCCTGCTCCTTCTGGCTTACCGGGTCATTTTGGTGTTCGTCCTCGTCTCTTTTTTCAGCTTCGCCGCGCTTGACCAGCCAGTGTTGCGTCAACTCTACACCTCGCTAGCCATGGTAGGGACCTCCTCGGTAAGCCTGTTTCACTTCTTGACAAACTTCTCCGAGGTAGGTGACCGCCTAGCCAACGTGGGCCTTGCATACCTGCGAAGCATGGTACTGCTGCTGCTCTCAGTGGCCCTCGGCTCCGGCATGGGCCTCCTTCTCGGTTTCGCCGCCGGGATGCGCCCCAACTCCCCGCAGGCCACCGCAGTGTCCGCGGTAAGCTTCATAGGAGTTCTGACGCCAAGCTTCCTGACCGCCCTGTTCGTCATGCTGGCCTTCGTGCGATACATCAGCCCGGCCGTCGGCGTACGTTTCATCCTACTCAGCCCCTCGGTATCGGTGTTCGACTTCCGCCGCCTGTTGGCGCCTGCGATCGTGCTTGCCGTAAGGCCCCTGGCGTACGTCACACAGGTGACGATCGGCGCCCTGCAGGAGGTAATCTACACGGACCACGTCCGGACGGCCCACGCAAAAGGCTTGCCACCCCGTGTGGTGCTATCGCGCCACGTCCTTCGCAACGTCGCGCTGCCGGTCCTGACCAGCATCAACTCATCTTTCTACTTCTCGCTGAGCAGCCTACTTGTGGTCGAGTGGCTCTTCAACTGGTCAGGGATCGGCCTACAGCTGCTGGAGGCCGTGTCCAAACGGGACGCGGAGACCGCGAGCTACTTGCTGGTCTCGGTAGGCCTCACAATGCTCCTGATCAACACAGCTGTAAAGATAGCCATGCGCCACATCGACCCCCGGGTGGCTGAATCCGAATCGGTGATATCGTGATGGCCAACAATACAGAGGCACACAAGGTGTTACTCCGACAGAATGTCCATAGCTTGCTCAACCATCGGATCTCACTAGCAGGTGATCGCAGTTGATGCAAACAGCGGCTGTATCCGAGGCCAGTATCTGGTGGCTGAGCCAAGGCTGGTTCCTGCTCGGCGGCGCACTACTGGTCATAGCGGCGAGTCTGAGCCTCCGGCAGTGGGGAGGCAGCCTCATCAGGGCCTACCGCCCCCAACGCCTCACGCTCGGAAGTCCCGATGAGCTGGTTCCCCCCACCGGCGCCCTGAGGAGATTTACGACGGGGGTCGTGCGCATCTTCAGCAACGCACCAATGTTGGCTGGGCTCGTGATCACCGGCTTTCTATTGGTCGCCTTCGTAGTGCCCCAGGTATTGGCGCCGTACGGACCCGATGAGACGGGCAAGACACTCCAGCTGATCCGGGGCAAGGTCACGGCACGGCCATTCCCTCCAAGCCCACCCTATCCGATGGGAACCGACCTGCGGGGTCGAGACCTGTTGAGCCGGATCTTGTTCGGGACCCGTCGAACCCTCACCATATGCCTGGCCGTGGCAGCACTCAGGCTCGCTTTCGGTATTATTCTGGGGGGCGTCTCGGGCTGGAAAGGAGGGGTGATTGGCCAACAGATCCTATCGCTGGGCACCGTCTCGGCATCCATACCCAGCCTCTTATTCGCCTTTGTGTTCATACTTGCCATCGGTCCTTCGCATGGCTTTGGAGTGTTCCTCTTGGGCCTCGGCCTGACGGGCTGGGCGGAGCTGACTAACACGATAAACGCCGCGGTCAGGTGGGTCAAATCGCAACGATACATCGAGGGCGCCCTGGCAATCGGCTCCACGCCGGGCCACATCGCTCGCCGGCACCTGCTGCCCAACATCATGCCCCAGCTTCTGCCGGCCGTGGCGCTCGAGATAAGCGCGGTGCTGCTGACTCTGGGCGAGCTGGGGTTCCTGGGAATCTTCGTCGGGGAGCGATTCTACGGGTACGTCCCTCAGACCATCCGGACCTTCACCAATACTGAGTGGGCCGGGATGTTGGCAGGTACGCGGCTCTCGCTATTTCAATGGCCTTGGCTGCCCCTATCTCCGGCGTTGGCGTTCCTCATAACAATCCTTGGACTCAATCTCCTGGCCATGGGCCTGCGAACTTACCTGGATCCGATGCAATCGCGATTGCGAAGTTAGCTAGCTGAAGGAGTTCCAATGGACAGCGATCATATTGTCGTAGGCAAAGAGCTGTATGTCTCATCGTGTTACGCATGAGCCTGCCTCTGGGGGCAGTATAGCCTAGGGGGCTAGGGCGGAGCTTAGAGCTTAGGCGGACGGGTCGCCGCTCTCCATTTTCTTCGCAGCGTCATGGCAGTCAGAGCACACCTGCCCTATCGTATTCTCCGGACTGTCATCGGAGACCTCGCAACCCCCTATAGACCAGAGACCATGGTGAGGGAACCTAGAGTCAATTTCGAAGATGTTGGAGTCTGCCGTCGGCATCCCGTAGAAGATCGG
>CAJWER010000291.1 GCA_913030785.1 uncultured Chloroflexota bacterium
CGGTGCCTGCGACGTCTGCCTGGGGGAACTCGACCAGGTTGAGGATCCGCTGGTGATCAGCCAGAAGATCCTCTCGAGCGTCATCAGGCAGGATCAGCGATTCGGAGCTGACTACACGGTGAAGGTGCTGCGGGGTTCGACCGAGCAGAGGATACTCGACAACGGTCACGACCGGCTGAGTACCTACGGGCTACTGGAGGAGCATGACGTGCGGGCGGTCCGCGGCTGGGTCGAGCAGCTGGTGGCCCAGGGCTTTTTGGTCAAGACCGGCGAATACAACGTCTTGCAGGTGACCGGGACCGGTCGCGGAGTGCTTTCGGGTGAGGAGACTCCGCGTCTGCTGAAACCGGCCAAGGCGGCCGCGACCAGGAAGTCGAAGACGCACGAGGACTCGTGGGAGGGTGTGGACCGCGGCCTGTTTGAGCGGTTGCGTGACCTGAGACGGCAGTTGGCCGACGAGAAATCGGTGCCGGCGTATGTGGTGTTCGGCGACGCCAGCCTGAGGGACATGACCCGGCGTCGTCCGAGCATGCTGTCGGAATTTCTCGAGGTGCATGGGGTGGGTGAGAAGAAGGCAGCCGATTACGGCGAGCTGTTTCTCGCCGTAATCGGCTCGCCCGATTGACCTCCGGAGGCCGCCTGCGGCGCTCTAGAGCTTCTTCTTGCGACCCTGGTACTGGACGTGCCAGCCTCGAGTCTTCAAGCGAATGCGGTACAGGCTCTTGTCGACGGTGATGTAGAGCATGTTGCGGTCCTTGCCGATGCCGAACTCGACGTTGCTGGGCAATCCCACGGCGGTGGCCTGGTCCTGCCCGATCGGTCCGGTGGGGATGTAGCCGATGTTCTTGCCTGCGAAGGGGTCGATGACCATGACTCCGGGCCGGGCGGCTTCGCGGACGGTCAGGTACAGGTAGCCGTTCTCGTCGACGGTCATCCCGTCGCAGCCCTTCATCTTGTGGTGGCTGAAGTCGACGATCGTGAACCGTTCGGATTCGACCTGGCCGTTGCTCTTCAGGCTCCAGCCATAGATCTTCATGTCACCGGGAGTGGGCGGGACCTTGGCGTCTGGGTCGATGTTGTCGGTGCCGTTGTCGTGGTCGGCGACAAACAGCATTTTGCCATCGGGGCTGATGGCAATGCCATTGGGCTTGGAGATGTTGTGAGTGACCTCGAAGACCTTGCCACCGGGCTCGATGCAGTACACCGCCCGGTGCTCAAGTTCTCGCTTCTCGTCGCCGACATACCGCGGATCGGAGAAGTAGATGCGTCCTTTGGCGTCCAGGCACAGGTCGTTGGGAGCGTTGAGTCTTTGGCCGGAGAAGTTGTTGGTCAACGTGGTCTTCTTCTTCGACTTGACGTCGGTCCGCGAGACCTGGCGTCCGCCGAACCCGGCCCCTTCGCAGGCCAGCAGTCGGCCCTGGGAGTCGAAGATCAGTCCGTTGGACTTTCCGCTGTCGTTGCTGAAGACGCTGGTCTTGCCTGTCTTGGGATCGAATCTCTGGATCATCCCGTTGTCCTTGCCGAAGGGGATGTCCGAGAAGTAGATGCTGCCATCGGGAGCCACCGCTGCCCCCTCGGGCTCCGGGACTAACGTCCAGGTCCCATCAAGGCCATGGAACGGGTAATAATATTTGTTAACTTACAGTCGGACTGATAGTTACAGTACATCTATCGGCCGCGCTACCATCACTCCGTCCTGACCGCCAAGCCGCTGGATCCGCTCCGCCAACGGCGCCTCGCTGATTTCCACCACCCCGTCCACGAGCGGCGCATGCAACAGGTGCAGGCGGCCGTTCCTCCAGAGTGCGATCCCGGTATGGGCGATGTCCAATCCGTCCACCGTACTCGTGGCCGCAATGATGTCACCATCCTGGATGCGCTCCTCCACCGAAGCGATGCGATCCTCCGGGACGAAGTACCGCGGCTCCGAGTTGAGCCGCATCTCGATCTGTGTCAGTTCGGTGAGATACGCGGGATCCTCTCCCAGTTGGCGGTAGGCATCCGAATGAGTCGTCATGAAGTCGATCGGCTCGTCATCGGCGACCCCGCCTAACTCTCGGGACAGGTCGCGCATGAGACCCATGCCATCGTTGTCGCTGATCCACTCACTGAAGTAGTGCAGCCGGCTCGGATACTCCACTAGTTCTCCACCGCGGTATCGGATGTCCTCCAGGATCCCGGAAAACAACCTGCGTTGTCGCGCTTCGGGACCGTCAACCCTTCGATCGTCCGACGCGGGCGCACCGTCGGCCGTCGTCAGATTGTCGGGCGCCATTTGAACGAAGCGCGCCAACGCTAAGACATTTTCCACGAAGGTCACACAGTCAAGCTCCTCGAGCTCGATCACGAGGCCTTCTTCGCCGGGCGCCTCTAGGGTGTACGGAGCGTACGGGGTTCCGACAAACGTCTCCCCGATCCGAGCGATGAGGTCACCGATGCTGAGCTCGGCATACCCCTGTTCGACCGCCCACGTCACCTTTTCCTCGACAATGGCCCAGTCGGCGTCCGTTCCGGGAAGGGTCGTGGGACCGGCAGTGGTGGGGCCGGACTGAGGAGACGACGGGGACACGCTCGAGGGAGCAGCCCCACTCGACGGTAGACCCTCCGACGATCCTCGGGAGTCCCCCGCGCAGGCGCCTAGAATACACAAGCTCAGGACGACTAACACCTGACGGATCATGTCGGCACTCCTCAACATGCGAAATACTCCACTGACATCCTCACCCTCCTCAGCGGGGTCTCTTCACGACCACTGGCCTCCTGCCCATCACAGGCCTCCTCACCTGGGCCTCCGCCTCCGGCTCACCAGTGCGTCCTCTTCGTGGGACCGCCCCCGCGCCCGCCCGGATCATAAATCGAATCGACCCCGGCCGAAATGGACGCACCGCGAGGAATGTCGCCGTGTTATACTGTAACCGTAAGTCGGACTGTATGTTACCACGACCATGCCGGCCACAGACGCCTCCTTCGATACGCTCACCTCGACCCGCCGGTGCACCTTTCAAATCCCCGGGGGTAGTCACGGGGGTTCCATGCCCGTCATATTGAGGGTCCGTTACATTGCAGGTCTGTTAGAATCTACCGACGATGCGATCGACGGTTCGACGAACGAATCTGGAGTTCCGCCACCACAGGAGTACATGATGCCATATCCGGAAGAGCTGATTGCCCCTATGCGGCAAGATTTGGTGCAACTTGGCATCAAGGAATTGAGAATTTTCTATAATGACATCGGAATGATAGAATGAGATTTGCCCTGAAGCATAAATGCCACCTATCCAGTCATCACTACCTCCTCGGACAGATAAATGGTTTATTCTAGAAACACTATTAGCTTTCAGAATCAACAATGATCCCCAAGGTTGATCGTCTTTTAACGGTTTGATTTGTATTGGCCTGTTGGTTTCTCCGATAGCGGTTAGTTGGCCATATACCAAAATACTTGTTTTGGGATGCATGATTAGCGTTGTCCCAGGTTTTAACAATAGACTATATTTTTCAGGGATAACAAGGCTTTTGCGAACTTGATATTCTCCTGGAAGAAGAGAGAGGATATTATCACCAATATCAGCAAAAGGAAGTTCAGCATATTGATTAAATTTATATCGACCACCAGGAAACGTATAGAATCACGTGTCATAAGGGCTACGCGATGCTGAACTCGAGGACCATCAAGTGCAGCAAGGATGCGGCGCTTCCGGAAAGTGGTCACCTGAGTCCGCCGCCGATCACTTCCCTCTTCCAAACAGGACTTCAATAAATCGACCATTCGAAGCGTCCACGACTTAGCTGTCGGTATCGGGTGCGGCGGCATGGGCTTTGTATACCGCCGAGGCGGCTCTCCTCCAGGCGAATGAGGTTTATTCAAGACTCGGC
>CAJWER010000292.1 GCA_913030785.1 uncultured Chloroflexota bacterium
AACTAGAATTGAACTACTCGACATCCGCCGTAGGATCGGTCCAGGTAGAGATCCAAAACGCCGAGGGCCACACCCTGCCAGGCTACGGACTCGCCGACTGCCCCGAGAAATTCGGCGACGAGATCGAGGGTGTCATTGGCTGGAACGCTGGAACGAGCGTCGGCGACCTCGCCGGACAGCCGGTCCGGCTGAGGTTCGTGATAAAGGACGCCGACCTGTACGCGTTCCGGTTCCGATAGGGGACCAGCTCGTGAAGCTCGTGTGATCGTGTCGAGATCAGCCAGAGAGGAGCACCCCACCATGAAAAACATCCTGATAACCGGCATGAGCGGCCTTATAGGCGGTATCCTGAGGCGACACCTCGACTCGCTGGGCGGGTATCACCTGCGTGCATTAAACCGCCGTCCGGTTGAGGGCGTTGAGTCTGTTCAGGCCGACATTTCTGACCTGGAGGCCATCCGGCCAGCGTTCGAGGATATCGATGTCGTCGTCCACCTGGCAGCCTACCTGGGAGGCGCGGACTTTGACGGCCACCTGTCCGGGAATCTCATTGGCGCGTACAACGTCTACGAGGCTTCGCGTCTCGCCGGGGTCAAACGGGTGGTATTTGCCAGCAGCGGAGCGGCAGCAAGGGGGTTCGAGCGCATCGCCCCCTATGACGCCATCGCAGAAGGCAACTACGCTCGAGTGCCAAAAGACTTCGCGAAGGTCACCCGTGACACGACCTGGCCCGATGGGATCTACGGGGCAGCCAAGGTGTGGGGCGAAGCGCTCGGACGCCATTACGCCGACGCCTACGACATGTCGGTGCTGTGCGTTCGGATCGGCCGGGTCAATGAGGAGAACAGGCCCACGAGTCCCGGCGAGTTCTCGCGGTACCTGAGCCACAGGGACATCGCCCAATTTTTGCAGCTCTGCGTCGACGCACCCGACGCCCTTGCGTACGACGTATTTTTCGCCACTTCGAACAACCGGTGGGGCTACCGCGACATCGAGCACCCTCGCAAGGTACTCGGATACGAGCCCCAGGACTCCGCCGAGGCCTTCAGGTAATCTGCCCGCGTTCGTAGACTCGCGCACCATGCCGTAACTCAAACCCCTGGATTATGGAGAAGATCAATGCGAGGAATCGTTGTCTGTGTCGATCCACGTGCAGCCGAGGCGGGCGCCAGGGTGCTGGAAGCGGGAGGCAACGCCTTCGACGCCGCGGTGGCCACCGCCTTCGTGCAGATGATTACCCTGCCCTACAGCTGCGGTGTCGCAGGAATGATGACCGCGAATCTGTACACGGGCCACACAGGAGACCACCTGGTCATCGATGGCTGCATGCGAGCAGGCTCACTGGCGACTGAAGACATGTGGGCAGAGGATTATCTGGGCGAGGCCGCGATTTCCGGCACCAGCCTGTTCGAGGACCGTAGAAGCACCATGGGTTACACGT
The DNA here is from genome assembly GCA_913030785.1 of uncultured Chloroflexota bacterium. Taxonomy (GTDB): domain Bacteria; phylum Chloroflexota; class Dehalococcoidia; order Lucifugimonadales; family CAJWER01; genus CAJWER01. The sequence continues at coordinate 1,442 of CAJWER010000292.1, forward strand.
CGATATGCACCCCCGGTGCTGTCGCGGTCCTAGGCGAAATGCAGGCCCGCTACTGCACCATGCCCTGGGATGATCTACTACAACCTGCCATAGAAGTTGCAAAGCGAGGCTTTACAGTAGGTCCCGACCTGCGCACCTCAATGACCACGCCCAGCCTCACTCCTCACGAACCCGACGCATTCACGCGAATCGCCGCCAACGGCCCCTCTGCGGCGATATTCCTGACACCGGACGGCGAAGCGCACATGGAGGGGGCCATCATCCGCAACCCGGACTACGCCGCCACACTAGAGCAACTAGCCGCCAGTGGTCCGGACGACATTTACCGTGGCGAATTGGCCGGGGCCATCGCCGACGACCTGCAGCGCAACGGCTCCTTCGTAACCCCGGCCGACCTGGCCGAATACCGGCCAACAGAGTACGCACCCCTCTCCACCACCTACAGGGACTACCAGGTCTATACAAACTCGGCGCCGGGGGCCGGGCCGCTCTTGATCGAGGCGCTCAACGTGGTCGTAGGCATGGGGCTGGACTCAATGACCCATGGCAGCATCGAACACCTCTCAGCCCTTGCGCCAACACTCCAGCTGGTCAACCAGGATCGAATCGACTACCTGGGGGACCCAGACGTAATCGGCCAGGAGCCCCTTGAACTGCTCCTGTCGAAGTCCCGCGCAGACGAACTTCGCGCAGCCGTACAGGAAGGCACAGTGGGCGGGCGCATGCCTCAGGGCGAGGAGCCAGACACAACGCACCTGACCGTGGTCGACGCGGACGGCAACGTTGCTTCGATCACCCACAGCCTCGGCAATATCTCGGGCGTTATAACACCTGGCCTAGGCTTCATGTACAACAACGGCATGAACCGCTTCGACCCGAGGCCAGGCCGCGCAAGCTCTATCGTGCCGCGCAAGGCCCGCCTCCACCTGATGATGCCGAGCATGGCCTTCAGAAACGGGAACCTGGCAATGGCCTTTGGCGCACCCGGTGGTAACGCTATCCTGAGCGCGCTGACGCAAGCATTCACCAACGTCGTAGACTTCGGCATGAGCGCGGTCGAGGCCGTGTCAGCGCCCCGCATACACGCGGAGGGTGACATCGTTTGGTGCGAGGCGCGAGCACGCACAGAGGTCGTCGAGGCGTTGCGGAATCGAGGGCACAATGTCGTGCAGGACCTTGCCTCCCTCGCCAGAAGCCTCGCACGGGCACAGATGGTGATCATAGGCCCCGACGGGGAGCTGGACGGCGGCTCCGACCCCCGCGGACCCATGGGAGTAGCTCGCTCAGAGCGGTAGGCACTTAGTTGTGTTCCAGCGATTATGCTGAAATGGTCAAGTCCGGCGACTTAGATCGCTTGTTACTCAGGCCCAGATCCACAGCACTACAGCTTGCAAAGCAGGGAATGACCCTCAGGAGAGTAGGCCACCTTGCACTGGGCTTGTTCATCCTACTCTGGGCATCGAACGCACCCAGTGTGCTCCTGACCCTCGGCGCCGGCGGCGCGTCCCTATTCTCCGGGCTCTTCGTGCTGCAGGCGACCCTGGCATTCTGGACGACAGAGACCCTGAAGATCATGAACACCTTCACCTACGGAGGGAACTAAACGGCACAGTACCCGATGTCCATATAGCGATCGTGGTTCCGGCGGTTCGTTGACTACGTGGTCCCATTGGCGGGGATCAGCTACTACCCATCGCTGGCCATCATGGGCAGGACCGACTCCCTCGGGTCCACGGTCCTACTCCAGTACATCTTGCCGCTGACAGGCGTGATCTTCCTCCTCATATCCCTCCAGATATGGAAGATCGGCGTCCGCCATTACAACTCCACTGGCAGCTAAATACCGTCATGTCTGGAAACCTCACAAGAGCGAAGAAGGGCGGGTCTGTGATTCGCCCTCTTAAGGCCCTCCAAAGGGCAATCGGTTGGCACTACGGCACATGGCCCCCTCGCATATAGCATTCCAGGCGCAGTATGTGTACTATCACCGCGCACATATACCGACATCCAGGAGAGCACACCTTGAGCACGCCCATCCAGGTCGGCGGCGACCGGCAACTATTCGTCGATAACTACCTGATCGACTCCATGCCTGGTGTCGAGCTGAGACTGCACACCCCACTCCCCGCAGGCACCGCGCTCGAGCTGGGCGAACCCTGGGAAGGCAGCACGTGCGACTACCACACGGTGTTCAAGGACGGCGACACCTACCGGATGTACTACAGGGGTTCGAGCCACGAAGGCTACACAATCGACGCGCTGCTGGAGCCAGGAGAGACGTCAGTGCCGCTACACCCGGAGCTGATGTGCTACGCCGAGAGCCGCGACGGGATCACCTGGACCAAGCCCGATCTGGGCCTGATTGAGTTCGACGGCTCCAAGAAAAACAACATCGTCTGGTTGGACGAAGCGGACGAAACGGGCGACA
>CAJWER010000293.1 GCA_913030785.1 uncultured Chloroflexota bacterium
ATCACCACCGTGGTAGCCGTGGGTTCAGGCGTCTCACCGCTACTGTCCCCACATGCTGCCGCGACCACCACCGCCAGCAGCGCGACCAGCACCTCCAACAGCCTGAATTGTATCTTGTCCGTCCTGAAGAAATATTGCATTTTGGAGGCCGTATCGTAAGCGTTACCAGCCTATAGGTAAAGGATTCGAAAAGAGACGTATCCGCGAAACCGACACCGCGACCAACTGGCCACGGGGCCGTTGTTACAATGGACAACAGCCGCGCCGGGGACGGCGTGAGGGGAAAACGAGGTAGGCGAACTGGGTCCAATAGGACACTCCATTGTGTCAGTCGGGATTGGTGCGACGTTTTGGGCAGCGACCGGTGAGCCCATGGCGGTGCCTGTCGCCGTCGGCGCGGGCGTCCTCACCGACACGGATCACCTGCTCGACTACTACCTTTGGTACATCAAGAAAGACCCCAGGAGGCTCTATCTCCTGCTTCACGCCTGGGAGTACTGTGCGGCAGCGGCGATCTTCGCTCTCGTGGCGGGGAACCATCCCGTCTTGCTGGCCGCTGCTGTTGCCAACGCGGGACACCTGCTGGGAGACTACATCGCCCACAAGCCCAAGAGCCCGCTGACGTACTCCCTGCTCTACCGGGCGGCAGTGCGCTTCGAGCGTGTGTGGCTCGTAGAAGGGTCGCCGCCGCCACTCACCGTCGCGCTGGACCGCAATATCCCCTTATGGAGTCACGGCGCGGCGCGATTGCCTTCGAGGTTGTTGCAGTATTTGGGGCTGGATCACTAGAAGGACCCTTGCGCCATCGCTGGCAGACGGTGTACCTTACGTGTAACGGTTGCTACTAATATCGGCTATAGTGGTGGCGTTGGAGTATAATCACAGGACACTTAGGAGGCGATCATGGGTAAGATCGGCGGCGCTGGCCTATTGGTCATCGGGATTGGTGTGGCGATCGTAGGCTGGCTGATCCAGTCCGATATCCTTAGTTGGCTACTCGATGTCGTCGGTTTTATCATAATCGTCGGTGGCATCATAGTTGCTGTTGCCGGACTGGTGAAGATGTTCTCCGGGAAAGATGGAGCTTGACAACGTGAGGCCCCGCCTGGACTACTGAAGAAAGAAAGCATGTCGCGAGGGAGGTAGAGCATGGGAATGCTGTCGCGGATGGGTGTAATCGTCAAATCAAAGGTCACCCGCATCCTGGATAACGCGGAGGATCCAAGGGAGACTCTGGAGTACGCCTACGAAAAGCAGCGAGAGATGCTGAAGAACGTCAAGCGGGGCGTGGTTGAGATGGTCACCGCCAAGCGGCAGCTTGAGGCACAAGCTTCCAAGGCCCAGGCGAACCTGGCCAAGCTCGACTCTCAGGCCAGGCAGGCGCTGGGAGCAGGCCGTGAAGACCTGGCTCGGTTGGCGCTTGAGCGCAAGCAGACTACCATCGCCGAACTCGAAGGGCTTGACGAGCAGATCGCCTCCATGGAGATCGAGCAGGAAAAGCTGACCCACGCCGAGCAGCGGCTTCAGGCCAAGGTGCAAGCCTTCAAGACCCAGAAAGAGGTCATCAAGGCCCAGTACAGCGCAGCCCAGGCGCAGGTTCGCATCGGCTCCGCCCTCTCAGGGCTGTCCGAGGAGATGGGTGACGTCACTCTGGCGGTCGAGCGCGCGGAGGACAAGACCGAGAAGCTCAAGGCGAAGGCCGGGGCAATCGATGAGCTGGTCGCCACAGGCGTACTCGACGACCCGACCGGCGGCGACCCGCTGGAGAGGGAGCTGAAGGCGATCAGCGCATCATCCACGGTGGATGACGAGTTGGCGGCCCTCATGGCTGAGCTACCTCCCGGGAAGAAGTCCTTGTCGGAGGGCAAGTCATGATCGTACGCATACTGACCGAGGGGCAGTTCAACCTTCCCGGCGCCCACATAGACGCCCTCAACGAGATCGACAACCAGCTTGTAGATGTCGTCGCGGAGGGGGACGAGGCCGGATTCAAGAGCCTGCTGACCAAGATGATGGACCTTGTGCGCGACAACAGCACCGAGGTTCCGGTCGACGAGTTGGTGGAGTCGGATCTGGTGCTGCCGGAGCCGGACATCACGTTGAGCGAGGCGGCAGAGATGTTCGTAGGCGAAGGTCTCGTGCCAGGCTAGTCGTTCGCATTCGCGCAGATCATGAGGGCCACGACAATCGTCGTGGCCCTCTATTTATTCCTAACCTCGCCCGGGACCGTCAGGGCACTCCGAGACCAGTTATCTTCACATGCTCGGTCACACGTTCATCTCGTTCACTTCGCTGCCAGCTGAAAAGAAAATGATAATGAGTATTCTGAGGGACGCTTTTCGGCGGGCTCAGAGCAGGCGACGGGGCTCCGCCCCTCTGCACACCCCTTTTGCTAGTAGTGCCGCCCCAACACTGCGCTCTGGACAAAACTTCAAACACCCGTCCAAGCGGGTCTGGCCCATGGGCATGACTCACCACGCCCGACAAAGCGTGCGCAGCACCTGCACCTGCTACACTGGGCCGAATTGTCCTGGGAGCGTCACAGATGGCCCGAATACACGTACTTGGCGCGGGCACACCAACCCCTACGCCCACACGCTTTGGCTCCGCATACGCCGTCGAAGTTGGCGGCGAGTTGATCATGGTCGACTGCGGCCCAGCCGCTACCCACAAACTCGTCAAGGCCGGGTTGTGGCCCACCGATGTCGACTACCTGTTCTTCACCCACCACCACTTCGACCACGACGTCGACTTCCCATGCTTCTTACTTTGCAGATGGGATCAGAGCAGTGGCAAGGAAAACAAGCTTCAGGTCTTCGGGCCGACCCTGACCGAGAAGATTACCGAGGGGATCATCGGCGAGAACGGCCTGTTCGCCCACGACTGGAAGGCCCGTATCAACCACCCTCTCAGCCAGAAGGTCTTCCAGAATCGCGGAGGCATCCTGCCCAGAACTCCCCCGAACGTTCTGGCGAAGGACGTGGGGCCGGGGAAGGTGTACTCGGGCAAGGAATGGGAGGTCACCGCTGCCCCCGCCCTCCACGTCCAGCCATACCTGGACTCGCTAGCCTACAGGATCGACAGCTCCGAGGGCAGCGCCGTGTTCACTGGCGACACAGAGCCTTGCCAGCCGGTGGTGGACATTGCAAAGGACGCCGATGTCCTGGTGTCCATGTGCTGGGACGACCAGGAGGTCATGGAAGCCAACGGTGAGGCGCACAGACAGTGCGGCACAACAGGGGCCGCCCAGATGGCTCAGGAGGCCGGGGTCAAGAAGCTGGTTCTGGTTCACATCGGCCCGAACCTGGCGGGCCACGGCCCGATGGAGAAGGGTCTCGGCGACATCAGGTCCATATACGACGGCGAGGTCGTCTTCTCCGACGAGCTGCTAACAGTGGACATCTAGGTGGTGCTGCGCACGCTGGGGTGGGCGTGTATAGAGTCCACGGTCGCTCTTCAGTGTGTGTGAGCGGCATCCAAGAGCCACAATATTCTATTTGTGACCCACTTGGGCAATCTACCAACGGAGGTCGACCGAAACAGCATGGCACTCATCCACATACTTGGCGCAGGCACGCCGACGCCGACTCCCACACGCTTCGGCTCCGCTTATGCCCTCGAGCTAGGCGGCGAGCTAATCATGATCGATTGCGGACCCGCCGCGACCCACAAGCTGGTCAAGGCCGGGTTGTGGCCCACAGATGTCGATTACCTATTCTTCACTCACCACCACTTCGACCACGACGTCGATTTTCCTTGCTTCCTGTTGTGTAGATGGGACCAGAGCATCGGCAAGGAGAACCAACTGCAGGTCTTCGGGCCGACCCTGACCGAGAAGATTACCGAGGGGATCATCGGCGAGA
>CAJWER010000294.1 GCA_913030785.1 uncultured Chloroflexota bacterium
AGATGAAGGGCATGCTGGAGGCGATGGGCCGGCCCATGGGGCCGACGCGCCCGCCGACGCTGCCTCTCGACGCCGCCGAGGTTGCCCAGGCCGGTGAGGCCGCCCGCAAGCTGGGGTGGATGTAAACTTCGCACTCCGTCCGGCGGCCGCGGCAATGTTGCTGCTGGCCGCCGGATGTTTTACGAGCGTTTCTCCGAGCGCCGAATCTCCCACAGTGGCTCAGCCAATTGCTGCGCCCATTGCCACTGAGACTGCGGTCACGCTGGCAAGCACCGCAGTCTCAGTAGCCGGAAACCCCAGGGCGTACAACTTTGACGTAACCGTGCGCAGTCCGGATGTCGGCTGCGAAGGCTACGCTGACTGGTGGGAGGTTGTCTCGGAGGACGGCGACCTGCTCTATCGCAGAGTACTGCTCCATAGTCACGTAGACGAGCAGCCATTTTCGCGGTCCACTAGTCCAGTGCCGATCGACAGTGGCGACACGGTCATTGTGCGCGCCCACATGAGTCCTAGCGGGTTCGGTGGCTCCGCCCTCTGAGGGAGTGTTGAGGGCGGGTTTGTCCCCATTACTATGCCACCGGGTTTTGCTACGGGACTTGCGGAGCGTGCTCCACTACCGTCTTCCTGCGCGTTCTGACGAGCTGTAGGACGAATCTGCCGACGCGTTCATTTTTCAAAAGATGAAAAATGAATATTGATGTGTGAGGGACACCCTCACCCACCCGACATAGTGGCGATGCCCCTCTGCACACCCTTTTCCTTGCCAGCGCAAGCACCGTGTTGACCTGTTGTGGCATGTAACATAGACTGGTTGTTGCAAAGAGTTGCAGGAGCGAGTATGAGCTGTGAAGAGATGACGGTGCAGGTGCTGAAGGAGTCGGGCCATCGCCTGACCCCGCAGCGGCTAATGGTGGTTTCGGCGGTCAGACACGCTGAGGGCCACGTTAGCGCCTCTGACATCACTAACAGCATCAAAGAGACATATCCCTATATCGACACGTCCACGATCTATCGAACCCTCGGCGCACTCAAGGACATGCGGCTGGTGTCCGAGACCGATATGGGCGGGGGAGAGGCCATCTACGAGTGGATCGAGCCCAGCCGGCACCACCACCTGGTGTGTCGCAACTGCGATGGCGTCGTCCTGCTGGACAACCGGCACATTAGCCAACTGGGCGAGCAGATCATCGCAGAGCATGGATTCCTGGCCGATCTTGATCACTTTGCGATTGTCGGGCTATGCGAGGATTGCAGGCCGGCGGCTGAGGAGGCTAGCTGATAATGGAGCTGGATTCGGGCGCACTTGCGGCGCTCACCCTGGGACTGCTCCTGGGGCTCAAACACGCAACAGATGCGGACCACGTCGTGGCGGTCTCCACAATCGTGGGTGAGTACCGGAACGCATGGCGTGGCATCTGGGTCGGCGCTTCGTGGGGCCTCGGGCACACGACGCCCCTTCTGGTTTTGGGTACCGTCATCCTGCTGTTCAAAGGCCCGGTGATGGACCGGTACGAGTCCGCCGCGCCGGTGCTGGAATTCGGTGTCGGCGCAATGCTGGTCCTCCTGGGAGCGCAGGTGCTGTGGAATCTCAGGCGTCGCCGACTCCATGTTCACGAGCACGTCGAGAACGACGGCTCCCACGTCCATATTCACGCGACCCATGCGCCCGGGGCGGGCACGGACGCCGGGCAATCCCACGGCTTCTTCCACTTTGGCAAGCCATTCTTCCGGGTCAAGTCGTTTACGGTCGGCATCGCTCACGGCCTAGCTGGCAGCGCTGCCGTGATGCTGGTCCTGCTGCCGACGCTCTCATCGGTATGGGTTGGAGTGGGCTACCTCGTACTGTTCGGCGTCGGCACAATCCTCTCGATGTCCGCCATCACCCTAGCGCTTGGAGTACCCTTCGCGGCGACAGGCGGCTCGCAGCGCCTCAACCGCGCGGTCGCGATTACCGCCGGTGTGGCGAGCTCAGTGATCGGCGTCGCGCTGATGTCGGACACGATGTTCGGCACGTCCCTCCTGCCGATATAGGCGGCGCTGCGCACGCTTTGGATGCTGGAACGGCGTCTGTGCAGTGGGCTTGGCCTGCACAGCGCAACCCCCGATGGGCAGTCTGATTTAACACATTTCCGTGCTAGGCCGTTTGAGAGCCAACAAGCCAGGCGTGTGGGCGCATGAACGACACCTACCCCACCCAATTGAAGGGCCTGCTCAGTCAGACCCTCCCGCAATTTGCCTCATCGGACCAGCTATCGTTCAAGGGTGTTTTTGGAGCTGTCGGTGGCTACATCGACGGCAAAATATTCATCTCTTGCGGGAATTTTGGCATCGCTCTTCGACTTCCGCCGGTAGCACTGCAGGATGTGTTCGAAGCAGACGATGTGCAGCCCTTGAGATACTTTCCGAAAGGGCATATCAAGAGGGGGTACGCGGTAATTCCGAGACGGATTCTGGAGGATCGCGCGCTGCTCGTCCAGTTGATGGGCGAGAGTGTGAGTTACGCAAGGGGCACTTGATCGCCTTGAAAGACCGCAAGACGCCCGGACTCAGCGCCCCCCGGAACCCATCTCCTGCCACAATGCCGCTGCGCCCTTGAGGCCCGCATCGTCGCCACCCTCGGCTCGGACGACCCGGACACCAATGGCCGGGCACCCAGGCTGGCACGCGTTGAATGCGTCGCGGACTGGACCGAGCAGGAGGTCTCCGGCCTGAGACATCCCGCCACCTATGACGGCCGTATCGGGCGAAAATAGGTGAGCGAGGTTGAACACCCCTATCGCCAGACTTTCTGCGACTTCACGGAACTGCCTGGCAGCTTCTGGGTCGCCCTGCGCTGCCCTCGCCGCGACCGATGGTTGCGCGATCTACTATGGTAACGCTGCTGCGGTCAGCCTCGGCCTTGTCCCGGGCCACTCTCCCTACTTCCCTCTCTGTCTCTCCTCCTCCCCCTCCCTCCCTCCCTCCCCTCTCCAAGCTCTTCTGAACCAGAACCAAGGAGACGACCATGAACGTGCGAACACGAGGGTTCACTTTGATCGAACTGCTCATCGTCACGGTCATCATCGGAATCCTGGCCGCCATCGCGATTCCGAAGTTTTCAGCGGTGCGTGAGAAGGCTTTCGTTGCTGCCATGAAGTCCGATCTCAAGAATCTGGCGACGCAACAGGAGATCTACCACAACGCCCAGTTCTCGTTCAGCACTTCGCTCACGATCCTTCAGATGGTGCAGAGCGACGGAATCGCGATCTCGATCAACGAGGCCAACGGAGTCGGATGGGCTGCCACCGCTGTTCATGCTGGCCTGAGCGCCGAGCAGTGCGGCCTCTTCTACGGTGCCGCGAACCCAACGAACGGGAGCTCTGGTGTTGCCGAGGGTGTCGTGGCCTGTACGTACTAGCCGGTCGCAAGTTATCGTTGCTACGGACCGACCGCCGATCAACATTACACATATCGCTGTGAACATCGATCGGCGGAGCATCGCGCTCTGACGTTTTCAGGCTGCCCCTCCGGCATAACGAGGCCATGAGTCCTGCGACACCCCTTCGCCGCGAGTTGCTTGCCTCTCTCGGGATTCTTTTCGGGGGAGTTACGCTTCTTCTCGGGATTGCCATCAGCTTGGTGCTCCCGAATCTTCTCCTCAATGCCATCGACGCCGTAAAGGGTCGGGACGCGCCCACCATCGAGGTCGCACTCTGGAGCGAGGAAGGATCCGCGACGCATCTTCTTCGCCGGCGTGAGGGGGAGAAATACAGCTTAGACTGGTAAACTTCCTGCACTTGTCCCAGATTCCTCTGGAGGATTTCAAAAGTGCGTACG
>CAJWER010000295.1 GCA_913030785.1 uncultured Chloroflexota bacterium
GCTCGGTTACTGTTTGTGTGAATGATTCGAGTGGTGCGTGGAATGGGTCCGGGAGCCCGCTCTGATCGGGAAGTATTGCGTGGACGGGGCTGTGGGTCGCGATCAGGTGATGCGTATCGGGTTTTGATTCGATCCTCTGTTCAAGCGTCTCGATCTGCGTGTCCAGGAAGTGCGCATTCTGCGATTTGTTCCAGAAGTAAGGTTCAGGACCGTACTGGTTGGGTATCACGTGTATCTGACAGTCGTCGGCACTGATTGCAAAATTCGCCGACCCGTCAAAAAAATCCGGAGCCCATCTCAGCCAATCTTCGATCCCGTTTTCGACAGTGAGGTCATGGTTGCCGACACAAAGGTGGACGGGCACGGCCAGGTCGAAGTGCTCGACGGCGCCCTTCACCGCCAACTCCCGGCCTATGAGCCCGGACTCACCCCAACCGTGGTAACCGGCGTCGGTCTCCACCTTTACGACGCACAGGTTCCGCACCGCGCCCCGGGTGACTAAAGCCTTTACATCGGTGATTTTCACGGAGCCCTCCTCCTAACCGTCCGCCGTCGCTAAGCCCAAACGTCACGGAAGAGACGCAGCCAGTTGCCGCCCAATATCTTCTCGATCTCAGGGCTCCCGCGCCCCCGTCTCGCCAGGGCATCGGCAAGGTTGGGTAGCTTGTCCGGCGTCTCGAGACCCTTCGGGTACAGCTGCCGGTCCTGGTAGCGCGCCGTCCCATCGTCGAAGGTCGACGGGTACTTCGTGCCCTGCTGCGAGCCGATATAGCGCCAGAACGATTCAGGCTGGTCCTGTGTGTAGTCGGTGCCGATGCCAACGTGGTCAATGCCCACACGGCCCACCATGTCGTCGATTGCTTCGACATAGTCATCCACCGTCGACTCGTAGCCGGTACGGAGAAACGTCACGATGCTCGTCACGCCGACGACCCCACCGCGGTCCGCGAGGGCCCTAAGCGCCTCGTCGGTCTTGTTCCGGACGACATCGTGGTACGCGCGGGCATTTGCGTGGGTAAAGGCGACAGGTTTCCGCGAAGTCTCGATCGCATCCAGGGTAGTCTTCTCACCCACGTGGGAAAGGTCGACCAGGATCCCCAGCCGGTTCATCTCGGCCACGGCGTCCGTACCAAAGTGGCTAAGGCCGTCGTCCCTGCGTTCGTAGCAGCCGTTCCCGAGCAGATTCCTCTCGTGGTACGTAACCTGCACGATCCGGACGCCCAGTCGGTGGAACAATCCCAGGCGGTCCAGGTTGTTCTCGATGGGTGTGGCGTTCTGCCAGCCCAGGATGATGCCCGTCCTGCCGCTGCGTTTCGCCTCGAGGATGTCGTCCACCGTCTCGACGAGGGTTATCGAGTCGCTGCGCTCCTTGAACCGCAATGCCCAGGCCGAGATATTGTCCAGCGTCTCGGCAAACCCTTCCCAGGTGGCGATAGTCGCATTGATAGCGGTCACGCCGCCCAGACTCAGGCTCTCGTAAACAGCAGGGCTGTCCCAATTGGAGACGTTCAGCCCGTCGATGACTAGCGATTCGTCGTAGAGCTTCCTGGCGTCCTGTGGCGGCATTATGAAGCGTCCTTGTTTACCAGAGTGTCATCGAGTCCAGGAACAACCTATGCAGATCGGACTCCTCGGCAGGTCGCGGCGATAGCTTTGTAACACGATGCTGGGGCAGAGTGCCAGCCGCAAGCCGACCGACATCGTCAGGAGTGTAGCCGACGGCCGCCAGACCGTTGGGCATGTCGATCGCACGCAGCAGGCGAACGATAGCGTCAGCCAGTACGTCCCCCGCATCCTCCGGGCCCGCGTCAGTCACGTCGGCCCCGAGGAGCCTTGCTGCTTCGAGGTGCCGTTCGGGATCGGCCGGAGCTGTGAAGCGAAACACCGCCGGGGCATTGAGGGCCACCGACATACCGTGAGGCACGATGGCGCTCCCGCTTGGGTAGTCCGCCGGGACGTAGTCCGAGACCATGCCTGAGACCGGGTATGACATCCCGTGAGGCAGGTGCACTCCCGCGTTGCCGAAACCGACTCCGGCGAAGGTCGCGGCGAGCAACATCTGGGCCCTCGCGTCGACATCGTCCGGGTCGTGGACCGCTCGCGCCAGGCTTGTGGCCACCATCTCTATGGCCCTCGTAGCCCACACGTCGCTGATTGGGTTGGATCCCTGGTAGGTGGGCCGTACACCCGGACCATCTGGTGCGGACCGCATGTGGAAGGGAAGCGCAGTGTAAGACTCCAGGCCGTGGCACAACACGTCTAGTCCGGAGCACGCCGTCACCATCTTCGGCTGCGTTTGCGTATTGTCAGGGTCTACCAGGCCCATGGACGGCCTCAGGGCACGATGGGCGATGGCCGTCTTGGCCTTCATGGCGAGAAGATCGAATACCGCGGTCCCGGTTGTCTCGCTGCCGGTGCCCGACGTGGTCGGCACAGCTATCAGCGGCCTCAGCGGACCGGGGACCTGGACGCCATCCCCTATGGGTGCGTTGACGTAGGTGAGGAAATCCGCCGGGTGTGTCGAATACAGATTCGCCGCCTTGGCGGTGTCCATCGAGGAGCCGCCGCCAACAGCCACGAAACCGTCGAAGCCGCCATCCGTAGCGAAAGCAGCCGCCTCTTGGAACGACACGTCCGTTGGCTCGACCCTCACGCGGTCGTACAGAACCGTGTCGATGCCCTCCGCGCGGAGCGCTTGCAGCACCACGCCGACAGCGACCGAATCGGACAGGCCGGGGTCGGTGACCACCATGACCCTCGCCGCGCCCAACCGTCGCATCTCGTAGCCGACCTCGCGAGTCACGCTGGGGCCGTACTTGATGCTTGAGGTGTCGATGGAGAACGCGGTTTCGAGGTTCATCGGTCTCTGGGGGTGGCGTCCGGAGAGCTACGGCTGACGCAGCCTTCGCGTAACGCGAATGGATGTTGGCCGCGCACGCAGACACGGCGGCCTCGGCGACGCGCCAAAAATCAGGGTCGCGAAGCCGCGAGTCTAGGTTGCGCCCACTGACAAGCAGGTCACGGTCCGCACAATGCCGTCAATGGTATGGATCTGCTTGGTGACCAGGTCCCCCACGGCATTCAGATCGTTCGCGGCCACAACGGCGATGATGTCGTAGGGCCCCGTAACCGGGTCCACGGTCTCAACGCCGCTGAGATTGTGCAACGCGCTGGAGACGTCACGGGATTTTCCCACCGCAGTCTCGATCAGAATGTAGGCCTTGGTATCCATCCACTACCTCCGAAGAGCTTGAATATTGGGGGCCGCAGGAGCCGCATTCCGCTGCACCATCCTGGTCGGATTCCACATGCGGCGGACACCCGAATTCTAATGCCCTCGGCGCAAGCGTGTCAATCAAATTATCTCGCAGTTACGCGTCGGCGAAAGCACACCACCCGACCGGGGCTTGTGCTTGCTATGGACCACCTGGCGAGTCTGAGATCGACTGACGTTTTGCGAAAAAGCTGTTGCTGTCTGCGTAGTTGACCATCTCGCCCTTCTGATAGACCGCGACTCCAGAATAGAAATAGTCGCTATCGCGCAAGATTCGGTCGAGAAACAGTCTCTGATATTTGGCGAGGCCCTCTAGCGCAAGCAGGTTTTCGATGCGGTGCCACCGAAGTTCGCCCTCTTCGGATTCTGACAGCCGTCCTGTGTATTCGGTTCCAACAACGATGTGGATGATCCCGCATTTGACCTCGTCTATCCAGACGGAGGTCCCGCGGAGCATTGGATCTTCCAGCACCAGACCGGACTCTTCCTTGAATTCCCGGACAGCCGACGACACCGGATTCTCTCCAGATT
>CAJWER010000296.1 GCA_913030785.1 uncultured Chloroflexota bacterium
CCCCCTACCTCTTCAATGCCATTGAAGCGCTCTCCCAGATGAGCTACAGCCCCACGCAGTAAGCGGCGAGTTGCCTCGCCGCGTAACCGCAACTATAGCAAAATTCGCTATCTCTCGCAATGCGTGCACAGCTATATTCAGGCGGTTTGTGGGGGTACTGCGGAGCCTGTACAATGAGGCCCGCGCCGCGACTGGGCGGCACTGTGTAATCGTTTGCAGGGGGGTCCGATGGGAGTCAATAAGGTTCTGATGACGGGGGCGGCGGGATACATAGCGAGCCAGCTTCTGCCTACGTTCGCCGAGCGATATGAGATGGTGCTGGTCGATGTCAGCGATACCAACCGAACCGGGAACAAGGTCCCCGGGGTCAACATTGTCGATCTGGTCGATTCGGATCGTAGTGGCTACTCGGCGATGTTTGAAGGGGTGGACGCCGTGGTTCACCTGGGTTACAAGCGCCGCGCTGGGCCGGCAGTCGACCACTTCTCCTATGAAAACGACAACGTGGCGATGGCTTACAACGTCATGCGCAGCGCGTACGATGCCGGTGTGCCGCGGGTGGCCGTGGCTAGTTCGAACCATGCGGCGGACTGGTACGAGCATTTCCTGATTCACGAGCGCAAGATGGAGGTCCTTGACCCATACGCCCTGGCGCTGTCGGACAATTTCTACGGCTGGGCCAAAGCGACATATGAGCACATGGGCTTTCTGTTTGCATGCGGGTTCCCCGGCGATCCCGATACGATCGTGGAGACAGCCCCCGGGGTGACTGCGAGCGCACGACGTCGGCTGGAGGTCGTGATGGTAAGGATCGGTGCGCCGCGTGAGATCAACGTGGAGCAGTTCAAGGACAATCCTGCTGGCTTCAAGCGTGACCTGGGCGCGTACATCAGCCAGCGTGACATCACCCAGCTTTTCCAGAAGTCGATCGAGACGCCGGACATTGAGAATGAGCACGGCGTCCCGTGGCAGGTCGTCTACGGCATCAGCAACAACACCAGGGCCTTCTGGTCGCTAACAAACGCCCGGTCCGCCCTCGGCTACGAACCTCAGGACGATTCCGAGGTCAAGTATGCCGACGAGATCCGCGGTTTCCTCACCGGTGATGATCCGGCTGGCGGCGTGGGCCGCGTGGGGCTCTCCTAGCCCGGGAATCTGGAAGCGCACCCCCGATATAGTCGCGAACTTCGTGAATCTCAACGAACGTACAGCAGCACTCTCTGGCAACGGGAGTGGATGCAGGGGCTGAACAGGTCGGGTGGGTGCTTCGCGGCACAACTCATGTAGAGTAGAATTCTGGAGTAAAGCCCTCCCCGCAGGGGGAGGGCTTTTGCGTTCCTACCAAAAGCTGGGGACCATCTCCTCTTCCTTCGTGATCATCTCGATGACGGCCGGCATGTTTGATTTGGTGGTCTCAAGGGCCGCTCGGATAGCCGGGCCGATCTGGTCGGGTGTGTCCACTCGCTGGGCGTGGGCGCCGAGGCCTTCGGCGATCTTGGTGTAGTCTCCGGACATCCTGTTGCTCGCGTAGTGCTCCGTCGCGTATGGCATGTTCGATGAGTAGTGGGTCATGACGCTGTTGTTCAGGATGACGGTCAGGATCCCAATCTCCGACCTTGCCGCCGTCTCGATATCCAGCCCGGACATCCCAAATGCGGCATCACCCATGACGTTGATTACGGTCTTTCCGGGGGCCGCCAGCTTCGCTCCTAATGCGAGGCCCAAGCCGTAGCCCAGTTGTGTGGACTTGCCCCAGCCGATGTAGCCGTGGGGCGCGACCGCCTTCCAGAAAGGCACCATCTGGTCGCGCGGGTAGCCCGAGTCGTGGGTGATGATGGTATTGGACACATCCACCGCGTTGGCTAGCTCGCTGATCACACGATATGGGCTGATTGGAATTTCGTCCGAGGCCAATCGTGGCCCCCATTCGACCATGAATTCGTCGCTCAGTCGCCGAATCTCGTCAACGACCCCATGGACATCGCCGCGTCCATGCTCTCCAATCTGTCTCTTGACTTCGTCGATCATCTGCCTCAGGACCAACTTGGAGTCGCCGATCGCGCCAAAGTCCGGGTTGTAATCCTTGTTGAGGTCGTCGGCGCAGCTAGTGGAGTGTGCGAGCACCACGCCACTTGGCATGGGAGCATTGAACGTAGAAATGGTCATGGAGGTGCCCATACCGAGAACGAAGTCCGTCTTCTTGAGGAAGCGGTCGACCATCAGGGTAGAGGTGTGGCCGCCTGTGCCAAGGGACAGGCGATGGTCCTCGGGGAAGCAGCTCTTGCCGGCCAGAGTGGTCAGCACCGGGATGTTAATAAGCTCAGCGAACTCGACGAGATCGTCGGTTGCCTGGGCGTAGAGGATGCCCTGGCCCGCATTAATGACCGGCGTCTCCGCCTTCAGGAGGGCAGTGACCAGATCGCGTACGTCGTCGGGATCTGCCGCCGACCGGATCTCCCGGACCGGCGTGTAGGGAACGGTGTCTCCCGGATACTCTTCTTCTGCTACATCTCCGGGGATTTCGAGGACTACTGGGCCGTGCCTGCCGTGTTTCATCTGGCTGAAAGCGCGCCGCATCATCTCCGGAATGCGCTCGACCATGTTGATGTGGCCGGTCCACTTCGTGATGCCTTTGTAGTGATCGATGGAGTCGAAGCCGGGATGGACACCGATGCGGCTCCGTTCCGAGCCACCCGGGAGCAGGAGCATGGGCACGGAGTCCGCAAAGCCCTGCGCTACGCCACCGAAGGCGTTTTCAGCGCCTGGACCTCGCTGCATCGAAAAGACGCCGATCTTTCGACCGGCGTTGATCCGACTAAAGCCATCGGCCATGTTAACGCCTGCGCGCTCCTGGCGGCAGATGATGGGCCGAATGCCCTCCTTGGCCACAGCGTCTATTAGCGACTGGTGTGGAAAACACGCGATCCACTCGACGCCC
Source organism: uncultured Chloroflexota bacterium (assembly GCA_913030785.1). Classification (GTDB taxonomy): domain Bacteria; phylum Chloroflexota; class Dehalococcoidia; order Lucifugimonadales; family CAJWER01; genus CAJWER01. The sequence continues at coordinate 2,939 of CAJWER010000296.1, forward strand.
TCGAGCTTCAGTATCTTCGCTATTACTCGGTCTCCGTCCATTGGGCGTCTCCTTGGAATTATTGTCGATCCACGGGCTCGCTGAGATAGCTGTAAGCTGGTCCGTCGCTACTATACGTGGTGGGTCTGAGGGGGTCAAGACGAGACAGGGTGGCGGGGCGAGGTTGGGTAGCGAAGAGAAGAGGGGCGTACAGTTGTACACCCCTCCGCGTCGCAATAGTGCTAGTCGCCCAGGCTGCCCAGGCTCTTGCCCGACTGCTGGACCTCGGAGCCGTCGCGCGCCATGGCGGCCAAGCGCATGTTTATGTCCACCCGCGATTGGTCGATGTACGAGCCCTCGGAGTTGGCGAAGATCATGTGTCGGCGCGCGTCCGTGTAACCCACGCTCGCGCTCTGGACGCCCGCCGTGCCCATCATGATCTCCACGTACTGGTCCAGCGTCGCCTTCTTGTCCGTCAGCGTGACCCCACCGGGATCCAAGCCTACCCGCGCAGGCACGAAATCGACGACCGTCGGCACCTCGGCAAGCTCGATGCGTTCTCCGCCCACCACCTTCGCCTGCGCCACCGCCATACGCACCTTGGCGTCCAGGTCGGACAAATCGTTGAACGACACGAAGCCCCAACCGCCCCCCGCAAGCGCCCGGACGCTGCCGCCAAGCCCATTGCCCCGGCCGATCTCTTCAAGCTCGCGCCCACGGTAGCGGATATTCGAAGAAACGGCCTCCTCGATGTGCACCTCAATGTACTGGGCGTCCACGCTTTTGATGGCCGCTTCCACCCGATCCCGCATCCGTTCGTCCATGCTCAACTGGCCACCTCGCGCTTTTGCGTTTGCGTACTACCGCAGTCTACTCAA
>CAJWER010000297.1 GCA_913030785.1 uncultured Chloroflexota bacterium
ATACAATTAGTATAAACGGTTCTCAGGTGGGCATCCCCTGATATTCGCATCAATGTAGTAGTTAAAGGTGGCGTGTCGGAACGGTGAAGAAAAAGACTCTCCAAAGGCCTATCAGGCGCATTGGAGACAAGTGGGTTATCGAGGCAATGGGCAATCTCCCTAGGGAGTGCTTTATCACGGAACTCGCCAATCGCTGTTAGGGCAATAGAATAAGACTACAACCTACGATAATGTAGCTAGTTTTCGTAATTCCTGTATTCTCGATTAGTTAAGGAGGAGAGAAACCATCGTATTCGCTTGTCGTTATGGGAAAGTCGGGCTTTTCAGCAACTGTCAAAGCTTCTGTTATAACCTGTTTCTGAAAACCTTTGACCATTTTGTTCATAGACCCGGTCAAGGTTGCGATTGAAAGTGTCGAAATTTGTTCAACTTGCTCGGTCATAGTCTTGATGCAACTAGCCATAGATTTGAGGTCGTTTAGGACGCAATGTGAGTAAGGCGCACCTCCCTCCGCAAGCTCCAATCCGTTTTTAAGGCATGTGTTGGTTATTTCGATGATCTCGCCAATCTTCTGAATAGTCTCTTTAGTCTGCGACGCCATTTTAATTAATTCAGTCAACGATAAATCAGCAGACTCGAAGGACTCTATTTTTGAATTCAATCAGTAACCTCAATTCCTAGCGCTGGCAACAATCTTAATTTCAATCGGATTCCTAAACTCTTCCCTTTAATTACGGCCTGCGCAGTCACTCTGATGTACATTGCAATAGCGAACCTAGCGGACGACGGTCTAGTGCGTCCGCTAGATTCGGAGCTTATTTACTAGGCGCCGTCGCCTGACTCAGAATCGTCCTCATCGTTTAGAGGAGGATCCGCGACTCCGATCGCACCGTTGATCCTGTCAAGTTTGAAACTACCTACAACCGATTGCAGACCCCCAGCCATCCTAGCCAAGGTTTGAGATGCAGCGACTACTTCCTCAACCTGCGCAACAGGGACCCGTCGGGCAGCGGCGAGTGGATCGAGCGATCGGTAACGATCGAAGAGGTCGACGAGGTCTGTCGACAAGCACAGGTTCGCTACGAGTACGGCTGGGACGAAGAGCACTACCCGCTTCTCCGCGGCGCCGCCAAGATCATTGTCACCCAGGTGGAGGGAGAACTCGCCTCCAGGGCGAACGGCGCTGGCGTCTTCCACCTCGCACCCGGCGAGACTCCGTCCGCTCAGATCCCTCGAAGTCTCTGTGATGGCATGGCGGCAGCGATCTTCGACACCGTCGCCGCTGTACGGCGCAGGGTCCTCTTCGAGAACGCTCCGCTTCCCTCCTCGGTCGACGACGAGGCATGGATCGATATCGAGCCCACGTACATCCCTCTGGTCGGCCAAATCATCGTGATGCCAAGGTGGTTCGACCCCCGGGTGGACGGTGTCTGGGTGCGGGCCGCGCATGACGGAGAATCCGTGGCCGTTCGTGTTACCTGGAGCGATCCCAACAACAGCCCTGATCCTCTGTGGACCGACTGGAAGTCCCAGGTTATTTCGCTCATGCAGCCGAAGGAGGGAGACCCTCAGGACGAGGGGCCGACGCCGGATCAGCTCATGGTCCAGTTCCCGATGGAGATGCCGGAGGGTATGGAGCGTCCGTATTTCCTGAGGGGGGACAACCGCCGTCCGGTATACCTGTGGCAGTGGCAGAGTGACCGTGATGGCGCCCTGGAAGGTGAGGCCCGCGGGTTCGGGACCGAGGCCTTCCAATCGGACGGGGAAGACCTTACCGTAGACGCCTCTCATGCCGATGGTGAATGGCAAGTCATGTTCACGAGAGCGCTGGTCACGGATGACGACGGTGACCTCGATTTCGTGACCGGTGAGGCCATTCCGATGGCCTTGTTCGCCTGGGATGGAGACAACGGGGAATCCGGCACCAGAGGCTCGGTCAGTTCCTGGTACTTCTTGTTCCTCGAGGAGGCCACTCCCGCGACTGTGTATGTGTACCCGACTTTGGCTATGATGTTGACGGCCGTGCTAGGATTCTTGGTCGTGGGCAGCGCCCAAAAGAAGGAGCGGGAGGGCGGTGAAGTAGAGAGCGAAACAGCAAGCTGAACCATTTTTTCATATTGGAGGCATAATGTCGGATCGATTTGAATTGCGCGGGGTCGTCACGCCCACACTCATGCTGCTGGTCATGGCCGGCTGCGGAGGCGGAGACGGCGGTGGCGGTGGCGGCGGTGGCGGTGGTGCGGCGGTGGAAAACCCGGTTGATGCAGCCACGGCAGGCAACATCGCGGGCTCCATCGTGTTTGAGGGAGACGCGCCCACAATGGACGCCATCGACATGAGCAGCGAGGAAGCGTGTGCGGCCAAGCACTCGTCCACGCCGATGGTCCAGGAAGTTGTGGTCAACGGCAACGGGACTCTGGCCAACGTCTTCGTCTACGTGAAAGAGGGCCTGGAGGGTCTCCAGTTCCCGACGCCGGCAGCGGCACTGCTGGACCAGGATGGATGTACCTACCTTCCGCACGTTTTGGGCGTGATGGCGGGTCAGGACATTACGATCAGGAACAGCGACGGGCTGTTGCACAACATCAACGCATCGCCCACCATCAACCGCGGCTTCAACAGCAGCCAGCCAGTCTCCATGGAGACCACGCGGGCCTTCAGTGCATCCGAGGTCATGGTTCCCCTGCGCTGTGACGCACATGGTTGGATGAACGCATACGTCGGCGTCCTCGATCATCCATTTCATTCCGTGTCGAACGGTAGCGGTGCCTTCAGCCTGTCCACGCTGCCTCCGGGTGAATACGTGATCGAGGCGTGGCACGAACGTTACGGAACCCAGACACAGACCGTGACAGTGACCACAGGTCAGACCGCCGAAGTCACGTTCACGTTCACTGCATCCTAACGTGGTTAGAGCGTCTGTCGATTCCCTCGGTTAGCGGACCGGCAGGCGCCCCCCCCATTACAACTGTAGAACTCACACCCAAGCTCGGGAGACGAGTGGGATGAATTTTTTCTGGCGGACGGGGATCGTGCTGGCCGGCATGCTTACCGTGGTCATCGTGTTGTGGGTCATAGCCGGCCCCTCGTGGCTGGACCTTTCCTGGGTGTTGCCGGACAACGTCGTGTCGACGTACGGGACGACCCTAGACGACCTATGGCTCGTGATCCTTTGGGTCACGGGTATCGTCTTCGTCGCCACGGAGATCACCTTGTTGGTCTTCATGGTGAAATACCGTCACAAGGAAGGACGTAAGGCGGATTACATCCACGGCAGCAACACGGCCGAGGTAGTGTGGACGGTGATTCCCTTCGTCATCGTCATGGCGTTGGCGTTCTACTCGAAAGGCATCTGGGACGACATCCGTGACCCCAGCCTCATCCCGGCCAACGCATACGAGATCCAGATGATGGCCAGTCAATTCGAGTGGGCCGCCACCTATTCGGGAGCCGACGGACAGTTCCAGACGGCGGACGATTTCGTTTCCCTAAACGTACTGCACATTGCGGTCAATCAACCCGTTGTAGTCCAGTTGGAAGCCGAAGACGTGATTCACTCGTTTTTTCTGCCAGAGTTCCGGGTCAAGCAGGACGCGGTGCCCGGCATGATCACCCCGGTCTGGTTCGAAGCGACCCAGACCGGTGAGTTTACGCTTGCCTGTGCTGAGCTCTGCGGGCTAGGGCACTATACGATGGGGGGGACGGTCATCGTCCACTCGCAGGCTGATTTCCAAGACTGGCTCGCGGAGCAGCAAGCCGCAGCGGAGGA
>CAJWER010000298.1 GCA_913030785.1 uncultured Chloroflexota bacterium
GGGCCAGAGGGCGAGGAGCTCGGCCCGGACGAGGAGGGGCAGATAGCGATAAGGGTCAAGCCTGAACGGCCGGTGGGGCTGCTCAAGGAGTACTGGGGGGACGAAGACGCCATGGCCACCGCATTCCAGGGAGACTGGTACCTCACCGGCGATAAAGCGTTCAGAGACACGGACGGGTATTTCTGGTTCGTCGGGCGGGCCGACGACGTCATCATCTCCGCCGGCTATCGCATAGGGCCATTTGAGGTCGAGAGCGCGCTGATCGAGCATCCGGCGGTGGCCGAGTCGGCGGTCGTGGCTAGCCCGGACACGTTACGTGGCAACATTGTCAAGGCGTTCGTGATTCTGGCGCCGGGGCATGTGCCCTCCGAAGAGCTGACGCTGAGCCTTCAGGAGCACGTAAAGAAGGTCACGGCACCCTACAAGTACCCCAGGTCCATCGAGTATGTCACCGATCTGCCCAAGACCATAAGCGGCAAGATAAGGCGAGTCCAACTGAGGCAAGACGAACTAGACCGAGTTCGCCGCGAGTTGGACTGAGCACTCACGTCTGATTCAGAGCCTCCCGGTGGGCGAGGATACCCTCCTGCACGAACGGTTCGATACCCTCGCTGTTCTTGGCATCGATGGCGAAGACCTTGCGCTTCCACCCGTCGTCGAGCGATTCCCCGCCCAGGATGACCCCCGCCTGCTGAACGAATCGGTCGTTTCCTTCCAGGCCTCGTCTCACGTTGACGGCGACCACGTGCGCATGCTCGCTTTGGCCCGATTTCATCAGCGTTATCGCGTCCCCCAGAGGAGCGACCACGGTAACGAAGGTATCCACGTGTCTGTGGATGCCAACGTCAACCTGTCCAGCTCCGGCCGTCTCGACGATCACCAGGTCACAAACTGCCGAGCACACTCGGATGATGGCACCCAGCGCCACGGTGAGCGCCTCCTGCGCCCCTCTGGTCGCCAGGCTGCGGATGAACACGCCGCCGTCACCGTAGGAATCACGCATGCGGATCCGGTCCCCCAGAAGAGCGCCCCGCGAACGCTCGGAGGTTGGGTCGATCGCCAGCACTACTACGCGCAGGTTATCCTTGCGCAGCACATGCAGCATGCGGCTTATGAGCGTGCTCTTCCCCACGCCACCGGCGCCGCTGATGCCGACTACGTGGCCCGCAACCGCGTCCTCGGCGTACCCCTCCGAAGCGAGGGTTTCATCCGCCCGAGCGGGCTCATCCTGCAGTTGGGTAATCAGACGGGCCAGACGGCTTCGGTCGCCGTCGGAGATGACATTCATTGTTCTCACCCTAGGTCGCGGCCGGAGCCGCTTTGCGGACCGACAACTCCTCCAGAAGACGTTCGACGACCTCGTGCAGTGACGTGTCAGGAGGGAACAAGGGACCCACCCCCAGCTCCTCCTCCAGAAAACGCTGGTCGTCCGGCAGCAATATGCCCCCTCCGGTGATCAAGATGTCCTCCCTCCCATATGCCACCAACTCCTCCTTCAGCCGGCTGAAGAAGACGGTGGGAGAGCCGATGTGGCAGCTGAGCCCGACGGCGTCCACGTCCTCCTCGACGGCTGCTTTGGCGATCTCCTTCATGGAGCAGTGCAACCCGGCGTAGACTACCTCGGCGCCCAAGGACCGTAGCAGGTCGGCCAGTATCCAGAGACCGCGCGTGTGCCCATCCAGACCTCCCTTGGCCAGCAGGAAGCGCACGGGACGGGAGAAGTGTCTTCCGTCGGTGACCTCCCCGAGCTCCCGAGTCGATAGCCCCGATGACGTGACATCGAGTTCCTGGTACTCGCCCCAGACACCCTTTAGGGCTTCCGAGATCTCCCCTATCGTGGCGTAGGTAGATACTACGTCGATAAGCGCCGGCATCAGGTTGTCGCCGGCCCGCGCGGCAAGTCCCAAGGCGTCGAGCGCCGTTTCGACCTCCTCAGCCGAGCGTGTCTGCTTTACGCGGCGGAGTCTATCCAGCTGCTTCTCCTCGAACCCTCGTCGGGTCTTCAGCTCCTCCACGAGCCACCCGATGTCCAGGTCTTCACCGTCCGGGTCCCCATGGACGTTCACTCCAACGATTTTTCGCTCGCCCGACTCGACCGCCTTCTGATCTCGCACGGCGCTGGCGTGGATAGCGCGCTGAGGATAGTAAAGCTCTACGGCCGCCTCCATCCCGCCAAGTTTATCTAGGGCATCGATCTCCTGTCTGGCCTCCTGCTCAAGCCTGTCGGTCAGTTCCTCGACCAACCAGGACCCACCTAGGGGGTCGACCCACTGGGTTATCTCCGACTCCTCCTGGATGATCTGCTGAGTGCGCATGGCCACCTTCAGCGCTGTCTCGGTGGGGGTGGAGAACACCTCGTCATAGGAGTTTGTGTGGATACTCTGAGCACCCCCAAGCATCGCCGCCAGAGCCTGCAGCGATACCCTGGCGATGTTGTTCATGGGCTCCGCGCGAGTAAGGGTTGCGCCCGCGGTCTGGGCATGGATGCGGCACCATTGGGACCTTGGGTCCGTCACGCCAAACTCGTCGCGCATGATCCTCGCCCACAAACGCCGGGCTGCGCGCAGCTTAGCGATCTCCTCGAAGAAGTCGTTGTGGACATCAAAAAAGAAGGATAGACGCGGGGCGAAATCTTCGACGTCCATCCCCCGCTCGATGGCCTTCCGAACATACCAGGCGCCGTCGGCGAGGGTGTAGGCTAGCTCCTGAACGGCGGTGGCGCCCGCCTCGCGGATGTGGTAGCCGCTGATGGACACCGGGTGCCACCCGGGTACATGTTGGGCGCAATACTGCATCGTGTCCACGACCAGGCCGACGCCTTTGTCCACAGGGAACAGCCACTCCTTTTGGGATATGTATTCCTTGAGGATGTCGTTCTGAGTTGTGCCGCCCAGCCGGTCGAATGGAATGCCGCGCTTGCGGGCCATTGCGAAGTACATCGCAAGCACGATAGCAGCGGGCCCGTTGATGGTCATGGACACCGTGATTTCATCGATCTGGATGCCGTCGAACAGGTCCTCCATGTCCGCGAGCGTGTCGATCGCCGCGCCGTCCCAACCCACCTGGCCCTCGCTAATGGGGTCGTCGGAGTCGCGACCCATTAGCGTCGGCAAGTCAAAGGCAGTGGAAAGCCCGGTACCCCCAAGCCTCAAGACAGTCTTGAAGCGTTCATTCGTGTCGGTCGCGAGGCCGTGGCCCGCGAACTGCCGGATTGTCGGCTTTTTCCCGCGGTACATTGTGGGGTGGATGCCCCGTGCAAATGGAAACTCGCCAGGGTCGCCAATGCGCTCTCTATAGTGATCATCCAGCAGCTTGGAGAACGACGAGCGATCATGTTCGTCCAGGCCTGCCAGCTCCGGCGCAAGCTGGTCTTGAAGTCTCAAGAATCCCTTTTTCTGGGTCATACGTTAACCTCGCACACTCGAGCGCCATCTGGTCCATCGGCTGGCCAGTTTTCGCAAGCATTAGCTTACCAGACGCCACAAGAGCCGACAGGCCGAGCGCACATGAGTTCGTCAGCTGATTCCGCACGACGGCAACGGACTCCTCGCTGGCAGAGGCGCCGCCGGCCCGGACCCGTCCAGGTGAAGCTCTGGGCCGAGGATGTTCCGGGGTCGTAAAAAGAAAGACCTCTTAATGAGGATGATCCTACGGCCTCCATGACCATGGGTGCAACCATAGCTTCTTGGAGCGTCCGGTCCAACCAGCCCCATCTGTAGATGGTCAGCGAAAATGGGACGCATCAGAGGGCTGGAGAATCCGAGAG
>CAJWER010000299.1 GCA_913030785.1 uncultured Chloroflexota bacterium
TCTTTCTTGATACGCGTCCAATTGATTTGGACTAGCGACACGCCCGCCTCGACCAGTCGGCGGGCCAGCAGGCAGCTTTGCCCAAAACGTGTGCGACCGTAGCGGTCACGCGTTTTCTCGGTTTCCTTGGCCAGGCTAAAGGCGTTGCCGGCCTTGCCGCCACCGAGCAGGCCGTAAGCTTGCTGAGCATAAATATCGTAATTCTCAATAGCCGCGCTCTGGCCGAAGGCGGCCGTCTGTTGACTGATTTGCTTGAGCAAGCTCTGGCGTCCATCCAGTCGCGTGCTGGAGATGTCGGTCGGCAGGGTCATGCCGGGGACATCGAAGCGGTTTTCTTGGGGATGGCATTTGATTAGCCAGGGATCATGCCGGTGTCCCAGCTGTCCCGCGTCCTGTCCGGGCCAGGGTTTGTTGCCGTCGTTCCAGATATGTTCGGGGATCGTAATGGCCGAGGGGAGTTGTCCGGCATCGTTTTTCAGAGCTCGGACCATGGCCCCCATGCTGGGGTAATCGTTGGGGGGAACTGGCAAGGCGTTTTCGCGACTGAGAGGTTGATGCTCGATGCCGGTGAGCATTTGATAGCCGCTAGAGGAGTGTGAATTGTCGCGCGTCACCATGGCTCGCAGGACGGCGATCTTGTCGGTCAGCTGCGCGACCTTGGGCATTAATTCACCCACCATCAGGCCGGGGGTCTTGGTAGCAGTGACACCGAATTCTCCACGGATCTCCTCGGGTGCCTCTGGCTTGGGATCCCAGGTTTCATGTTGGGGAATGCCGCCGACCAGTCCAAACAGGATGACCGATTTGGCCTTGCCGAATCCGGCGCCCTGGGCAGTTTGCGTGGAAGCAGCTGAGAGAGCGCGATTTTTCAGCAGCGAGGCGAGCGAGAGTCCGCCGAGACTCAGTCCTCCGAGTCGCATCATTTCCCGGCGGGTCAGCCCGTCGCAGAGTTGCGTGTTGTCACCGTAGACAGAGAACATCAATTTACTCCCGCTGTTTCAACGGCATTCATTGTAGTATCGACCAGACGTTTCATGAAGCCTGAGTCTCTGTGGGCTTGAAAATCGGCGGCAGGAGCCTGTTTGGGAGCAAGGACTTGCCAGTATCATGGCCTCTGGATACGATGGGCGGCAGTTAGGGCGGTTAGCTCAGTTGGCTAGAGCGCCACGTTGACATCGTGGAGGTCGCTGGTTCAAGTCCAGTACCGCCCACTGACTTACGACGACAACTTAACGAAGTGCAGAGGAAAATACAGCGAAAAGGCCCCATCAGGTGCAACTGATGGGGCCCGTGCGAACCTTTCAGCCCGCATTGGTGAATTCAGTTTTCCAAGCTGGGAGGTTCGAGATGAAACAGCCGACGGCTTGTGGCAGCAACTGGCGATGGCCGCGCCTAACGCCGACGACAAGACTATCGATGCCATGACGCGGTACGCGAAAACATCGAACATGAAAAAGGGCATCACCGACATGATTGCACTGGCCCGCAGCGAGCCGGGTGTGCCGATCCTGCCCCAAGAGTTGGACACCGATCCTTGGCTACTCAACGTCGCGAGCGGAACAATCGACTTGAAGACCGCCGTGCTGCGACCGCACCGCCTACGAGGATCACTATGCGACGGATCATTGATTGTCTCCGCAGAGAATAACTAGGGACTGGTTACAATACCTCTTAAGCGAGATCCGTTACATGATCTCGGTGAGCAGTCCGCCGCTTTCGACGCCGAGCTTCAGCGGCGTGACGTATGCGTTGCGACGCTGCGGATGGGGCAACGGCTTGTGGTGGTCAATGCCCAGGAGCTTGTAGACGCTCGCCGCGAGATCCCACGGGTAGCAGGGACGGTCCCTCACGCTGGATGCCCTGTCGTCGCTGCTGCCGACGACCTGGCCGCCCTCGAAGCCGCCGCCGGCGACGACGACGGAGAAGACGTCCGAAAAGTGGTGGCGGCCGCCGTCCCACCTGGGGTGCGTCTGAATTCTCGGCGTGCGCCCGAACTCGCCGGCGCACACGACGATCGTCGACGCGAGCAGGCCCCGCTGGTGCAGGTCCTCCAGGAGCGCCGAAAAGCCCCGGTCCAGATCGGGATTCAAGACTGCCATGTTGTCGTGGTTGCGGTAGTGCGTGTCCCAGCCTCCCTTGGTGACCGTCACGAAAGGCACCTCGTGCTCGACCAGACGCCGGGCAAGCAGGCAGGATTGGCCGAAGGTCGTGCGTCCGTAGCGGTCGCGAAGCTCGTCCGGCTCCTTCGACAGGTCGAACGCCTTGCGGGCCTTTCCCAGGATCCGGTCGTACGCCTGCCGGCAGAACGTGTCGACCGCCTCGAACGTGTCGCGGGCTTCAAGCTGGCGGGCGAACTGCTCCAGGGCCTGCCGGCTGTTCTCGACGCTGGAGCCGAACTCGATGGGTGGTGCGAGGACGGCATACCCCTTCCGGCGGTCGGGGTTACGGCCCGCGGAGAACGGTTCGAGCTTCTCACCCAGAAAGCCGGCTGATTCGCCGTACCAGGCCGGGGGCATGGGCACCGTCACCCAGGGCGGCAGCTCGCTCAAGAACTCCTTTTGGCGTGATGCCTCCCGTGCCACGACGGCGCCCCAGCTCGGATGGACGACGCCGCTGCGGCGCTCCTCCTGGGTGATCAGGTGGTCTTCGTCCCATGCCTTGCCGGGCATGTGGCCGGTGAGCATGCAGTGATGGGCCGTGATGTGCTGGGCGGAAGGATGGGTCATGCCCCGGATGATCGCGTACCTGTGGGCCTGTCGGGCGAGCAGCGGCAGGCGCTCGTTGATCTGAATGCCGCTGACGTTCGTGCCGATCGCCCTGGCCGGACCGCGGTAGGCCTCGGGCGCCTCCGGCTTCGGGTCCCAGGTGTCCATGTGACTCGGACCGCCGCTCATCCAGAGCAGGATCACCGAACGCGCCCTGCCCTCGACGGCGGCGCCGTGCGCCCTGGCCCGCAGCGCGTCGCCCATCGTGAGGCCGAAGGCGGTGAGCGCACCGACGCGAAGAAAATCGCGGCGGTGGATCCCGTCGCAGAACCCGTGGCATCGGTCCGCGCATATGTCGATCATGAAGCGGCCTCTTGTGCGCTGGTGCCGTATCCAGTCACTGAGTTTCGCGCGTCCCTTGTAGCTGGCTCGTTGTCGATCGCCTTCTCGAAAGCATGCCTCCAGCATCTGATCTTCGGCGAGTTGCGCCACTGAGGCCCGGCAGAGGATAAACAGGCAGAATAGACTCAGGCAACTTCTCGCGGCAGTCATCGCATCCCTCCCGATTTGGGCGAAAAACGAATGCGGCACGCTTTCACTAACCTCACTACCCTAACTACCCTAACACGGTTGCGCCAGTTGCAATAGATGGGAGAATTGCAATAATAAAGGTATCGTTGGAAGTCTTTTGGTCATCACCTGCTTCCGGCGATAAGTTTTACGGTGGTGGTTGTTTGCACTCTTTCGGACGGTGGGTTCGGGACGTACAGCCTATCACCTCTGATTTCACCCACTGTCAAGCCTCATCGTCGTTTCCCTCCACAACTCAATCAATATAATGCAAAATGAGGCGTTGGCTTCGGGATCGCCTTCGATGTATTGCAAACCGCGTCCTGTACTCTTTATCTTGTAATCCTGTGCCACGCCCAAGCCTTCGGCTGTCCACGTCCCAGCCGTCAGCCGCGCTCTGGTTCCGCCCCACCTCGCAACCGCTGGGTAGGCCCCACACAGGCTCGTGGCTGGTTTGGAGTGGGTGCTTACGGAGGCAGCCTGC
>CAJWER010000300.1 GCA_913030785.1 uncultured Chloroflexota bacterium
CATGCTCATCCTGGGAATCACCAGCCCGGACGGCGTGAAGACATACATTGCCGGTGCCTTCCCATCAGCCTGCGGCAAAACCAACCTGGCGATGATCCAGCCTACAGTGCCAGGTTGGGAAGCCACCTGCGTGGGCGATGACATCGCGTGGATGAGACAAAAAGAAGACGGCAAGTTGTACGCGATCGATAGCGCAAGTACTTTCGGGGAATGAGCACGGGTCGTTACCGACACCGCCTCCGGGAGCGGCCCGTCCTCTTAGGTTCGGGCGACGGGCGCGGAGGTGGGGCTGGCCGTGCTTCGTCGGCTACGGCCCGCTCGGATGGTGATGGGGGCCGCGGCTAACTGGGTGTGCCGACGGCGTACTTGATGATTCCCTTGGTGGGAATAATGCTGGTCAGCGCCCACCACACAAGATGAGGCCGGCCCGCGCGGTCCGTTTTCAGCGATACGAGGTGCCCGAGCGGCTGATTACGCAGATCCTTGCTGGTGTCAATCGTGTCGGACTGCCAGGCCGTTCCATTCCAGGCGGCGACGCTCACCCGGGCCTGATCCCCATAGGCGATTATCGGGTTGCCGTCGGGTCCGAGGGCAAGCGATGTCACGTTCCGGGCGCCCCATGAGGCGCCTGAGAGGAACAGGTTTTCCAGATCGTCGACCTTGCTGAAGGTCCACTCCGAATCGTTCTTCCCCCTGGTGGCGTACATTACTGCGCCCGATGACTCACCCTCTCGACGCAGGAAACTGATGTGGATGCGGTCGGTCGAGTCGATCAGAAGCGACGAGAAAAGACCGGTATCTCCCTCGGTGTCCACGGATGTGATCTCCCAGCCCACGTCTTTCCGAACCGCGAGGGCGAGGTCGTTTTCTGTTTGATCGTAATAGGTGATGTAGGGGGTCTCCAGAGAGTCGAGGGCGATGTCAACCGCGTATTTGTAGTCTTGAGGACCGCTTCCGATCTGTTCGACCACATAGCTTCCGTCCGGCTCGACACGGTAGAACTCGATCCCTGAGCCGAAGAACTGCTTCGGATCCACCGCGACCACGTAGCCGACGCCATCGTCGCCGATGACAAGCCTCGAATCCCAGCCATCATGGCCGGGATCGTCCAGGGGATTGAGCCGCCAGGTCTGATCCTCGTCCTGCGACGCGTAAATTACCTCTCCCAGCTCCAGCAAGACCACCCCCGTATCCTGATGATCGTGGTATACGATCACCGGCGTCTCGCTCGGAGTCAGGTCGATATCCTGGGGCCCGTAAACGTAACCTTCCGCGACAGTGGAAATGTTCCAGCGGCCGGGTGAAGTCGCTTCGGGCTGGGCGTACTTGACCCACCCGCCCACGTCGTTCTCAAACATGTACGCCACATGAGGTGTGCCATCGTTCGCCAGCGCCAGCGCAGGCTTGATCCCCACGCCGTCCACTTCTTCGATTCGCCAGGTGAAAAGGGAGCCATGCACTTCTACCGCCGCGGGCACCCCTGCAGGCCCCGGGGCCGTATTCGCGGCAGGGAGTGGAAACGGTGTGGAGGTCGGTGCCGGAGCCGGGGTGGCGGACGGAGGCGTTGGGGTAGCCGCGGGTTGGGTGACGGTCGGCCCGGCGGTAGGAGCCGGCGGCGGCGGTTCCGTCGTCAGCGTGGCCGTCGTGGGGATCGGCTGTGCCGTCTGGGACGGCGAGATGGTTGGGGCGGCGGTGGGAGCGAGCGAATTGGTACTCTCAGAGTCACCACACGCTACCGCGGCCACCATCGTTGCCATGAAAGCCGCGTAGGCAGCCATGCGTCGCAAGCTGTGAGGTGACATTTCAGGAATGCCTTGAGGGATACGTTTCGTAACACTCTTGCATGTTCATTCTGGCTCCACATCCGGCACTGCCTCTCCGCCGTCTACGACCTTTGATGCGGACGCCAGGTAACCGATTCTCTGGAACGGCTGCGAACATTGCACCCCGCGAGATATTGGTCGTGGCGACGTCCGAATCCAACGGTGCTACACTGTTGCCCGTTTCACTCAGATGCCCGTCTTTGTTACGAGGCTCGACAGGACTGAGACGACACTGCGCAATAGTCGTTCACAGGATGTAAATGCCACTCCTCGAAGTAAAAAACCTTACGACCTATTTCGATACAGATTCGGGCCTGATCAAGGCCGTGGATGATGTCTCGTTTACCATTGAGTCAGGTGAGATCCTGGGCTTGGTTGGGGAGAGCGGATGCGGGAAAAGCGTGACCGCTCTTTCATTGATGCGGCTGGTTCCTTCGCCCCCGGGGAGGATCATCAGAGGCGAAGTCAGACTGGACGGCGTGGATCTTCTGACCCTCAGCGATGCGGAAATACGCAAAATTCGCGGGCGGCGTATCGCAATGATCTTCCAGGAGCCGATGACGTCCTTAAATCCGGTGCTGACCATTGAGCGCCAACTTACGGAGCAGTTGGAGCTCCACAAGAACATGACGCGGCGGCAAGCTGCCATGCGCGCTGCCGAACTGCTCGACATGGTGGGCATTCCGGACCCGGAACAGCGGCTCTGGGGTTACCCCCACCAGCTGAGCGGCGGGATGCGTCAGCGGGTGATGATCGCGATGGCGCTATCGTGCGAGCCAGAACTCCTGATCGCGGACGAGGCTACCACTGCTCTGGACGTGACCATCCAGGCGCAAATACTCGAACTAATGCAGGATCTGACTTCCCGACTCAACACGGCCCTCCTCATTATTACGCACAACCTGGGTGTGGTGGCCCGCTACGCTGACCGAGTTAACGTGATGTACGCGGGAAAGATACGCGAGATGGGTGGGGCCATCGAGATTTATGGCGATCCCAAACATCCCTACACAGTAGGTCTACTGAACACGGTTCCTCAAGTCGAGGGTCCTCTATCCGAGAGATTGGAGCCGATCGAAGGTGATATCCCGGATTTAGCCAACTTGCCAGCAGGCTGTTCTTTCGAGCCTCGTTGCCGCTGGTCGACGGAACAATGTGTTGTTGAGGATCCACCACTGACAGAACTGAAGCCCGGCCATGTAACCGCGTGCTGGGAGCACGCACTGGTAAACAGAGGGGAAGTCGTAGCGTGACTCAAACGGCATTATCCGATACACAGCAGGCATCCGATGGCGCGGGTCAACCTATGCTGGAAGTGCGGAACCTGAAGGTTTATTTTCCTGTCACAAAGGGTCTCATCCTGCAGCGACAGGTCGGAGCGATCAAGGCAGTCGACGATGTCAGCTTCAACATCATGCCCGGCGAGACTCTCGGACTGGTTGGCGAATCCGGTTCAGGTAAGAGCACCACGGCGCGTACTATCTTGCAGTTGATCAGGCCGACCTCCGGAGAGGTGATTATTGATGGGCAAGATCTGGCCAAACTTCGGGGCGCGCAACTTCGCCAAATGAGGCGGCGCTTGGGAATCGTTTTTCAAGATCCTGTCGGGTCTCTGAACCCCCGCATGAGCGCTGGAAATATTGTCGGAGAACCAATCAAGATCCACGGGCTCCACCAAAGCGCCCAGGACTTTCGCGACAAGGTCGCAACCCTGCTTGAAACAGTGGGATTGAGTGCGGCGATGGCCAGCCGATTCCCACATGAGTTCAGCGGCGGTCAGAGGCAGCGTCTCGGCGTCGCTCGCGCTCTCGCGGCCCGGCCCGGGTTAATCGTGCTGGATGAACCCGTTTCGGCGCTGGATGTGTCCATCCAGGCCCAGATCATCAACCTGTTGCAGGACCTGCAG
>CAJWER010000301.1 GCA_913030785.1 uncultured Chloroflexota bacterium
CACGCCGCGGGCGTTGTGCGGGATCGGCTGTGTCGGATACACGACCTCTCCCGGCACGTCGGTCTCGGTGGAGACGAACGTCTCGACCATCGGGTTGATCGGCTCACCCGTTTCGCGATGCCAGAGGTAGAGCAGGCAGTTCTTGCCAGTCGCGCCCACCCCCTTGATGGTCTCGCCGTTGCGCGTGACGTCGAAGAGCACCGGGCCGGTGATGTTGTCCCAGTCCCAGAGATCGTGATGGATCGACTGGAAGTACCACCGGAGCGCACCGGTCTCGAGGTCCAGCGCGATCGTCGAGTTGGTGAAGAGGTTATCGCCGGGCCGCGCGTCGCCCATCCAAGGCCCCGGGTTCCCAACACCCCAATACGTCACGTTCAACTGCGGGTCGTAGGTGCCGGTCAGCCAGACCGGCCCGCCGCCGGTCCGCCACGACTCACCGGGCCAGGTGTCGCCGCCTGGGTCCTCTGGCGCGGGAATCGTGAATCGTTTCCACACTTCGTCACCGTTCCCGGCGTCGAGCGCGGTGACGGACCCGCGAATGCCCTGTTCGCCGCCAGAGGTGCCGACCATCACCTTGCCGTTCGCCACCAATGGCGCCATCGTGATGTAGTAGCCAAGCTGGTAGTCCTCGACCGCTTGGTCCCAGACGACCCTTCCCGATCTCGCGTCCAAGGCGACGACGTGCGCGTCGAGCGTCCCAACATAGACCTTGTCGTCATACAGCCCGACACCCCGGTTGGTGGAGTGGGGCCGTCGGAGATCCTGTGGCAACTCCCGCACGTATCGCCACAACAGGGCGCCGCGTTCTGCATCGAGCGCAATCACTTGAGCGCCCGTCGTGACGAACATCGTACCGTCGTTGACGATCGGAGGCGCCTGGTGATGCTCACCGTAGACGCCGGTTGCGAACACCCACGCCGGCTTCAAATCAACAATGTTCTGCGATCTAATCTGATGGAGCGGGCTATACCCCCATCCGTTGTAGGTCCGGCGGTACATCAGCCAGTTGTCCGGTTCCGGATCACGCAACCGTTCATCGGTCACCGGGGCGTAGGGGGTCTGCTTACTCGCCCGTAGCCCGCTCGGCACGGTGTGCGGGAGCGCCAGAGCCAGCGCCCCAAGCAGTGCGCCAGCGGTGACGAAACGGGGCAAAGTCATCGTGACCTTCTTCTTTCAATCCAGGTCATACGGATGATTGACGCGCCCCAAAGAGGTGCAGGTCGGCGCGGTGAATGGTCCTCGCTCATGCGCGAACTCTGGCGCCTCGGCGATCTGCTCAGCGATCGGAACGCCTCATCCAGGGGAATCGGCCCCTTGGCAATGCGGTCAGCCAGGATCGGCCCCTCAACCAGCTCCAGGACGAGCGCCCTGGTGTCGTCGCCCTGTTCGATGCCGTAGATGGCGGCGATGTTCGGGTGGTTCCGACTCGCGAGAACCTGCGCCTCCCGCTGGAACCGGGCAAGGCGGTCCGGGTCAGCGGCGAAGGCGTCGGGGAGGATCTTCAGCGCGACCTGGCGGTTGAGCTGGGTGTCGGTGGCTTGCCAGACCTGGCCCATGCCGCCCTCACCAATCTTGGCGGTGACTTGGTAGGAGCCGAGGCGGGTGCCGGGGCTGAGAGGCATGAGTGGTCTGGAAGAACTGGCCAATCATACCGGAACAGCGGTGGGGACTGGGGCGTGGGGTCGAAGGCGGCTGCGTCTTGACCTCCGCCTCTCAGGACTGGCAATCTTCCTCGAACGTCCTGGCTTAAGTGCCACCGCGCTCAGCCAGCCGAGGAGGGAGAGGACGATGCCCATAAGCTTGAACGCTTGTTCGAGACCATGCCGATCGGTGTGTGCCTCGTCGATACCAACCTGCGCTACCTCCACATCAACGAGGCGCTGGCGGACTTCAACGGCGTGCCTGCCGAGGAACACATCGGGCGAACCCTCCAAGAGGTGATTCCTGACGTCGCGCCCCTCGCGGCGCCTCTTTTCAGACGGGTCCTCGAAACGGGAAAGGCCTACCGGGACATCGAAGTTCGCAACGGCAGCCAGTTGCAACCGGACGTGGTCAGAGACTGGCTCATCGATCTGTACGACTTTCGAGGCGCTGATGGCGCCCTCGTGGGAGTCCTGATGACCCTGCAGGACATTACCGCGAGGAAACTGGTCGAAACGACCGTGCGGGAACAGCGGAACACGCTGGCCCACGTCCAGCGCGTCGCGACGCTGAGTGAGCTCTCCACGGCACTGGCCCACGAGATCAGGCAGCCACTGGCGGCCATCCTCGCCAATGCGGAGGCAGCCAACCGTTTCCTGGACAGCGACACCCCTGACCTCGCCGAGGTCCGCAGCATCTTGGGTGACATCATTGCCGATGAGCACCGAGCCAACGAGGTCATCATCCGGCTGAGGGCATTGCTCAAGAAAAAGCCCCTTGCCTACGAGAGGGTCGGAGTGAATGTGATCGTCGAGGAGGTCGTGGCGCTGCTTCGCAGCGACTCGGTGATCAGGCGGGTCACTGTCGAGTTGCACCTGAAGGAAAGGCTCCCTCCGATACGGGGCGACCGAGTGCAGCTCCAGCAGGTGCTCCTCAACCTGCTGATGAACGGCTTCGACGCGATGGACGGGGAGAGTCCGATCGATGGGACACTGGCCGTTCACACCTCTCAGGTGCAGGGCGGGGCGGTCCGCGTGGACGTACGGGACGCCGGAACGGGCATGGAGGGGCGGGATGCCAAAAAGCTGTCCGAGCCGTTTTACACGACGAAGGGGAATGGACTGGGAATGGGATTGGCCGTCTGTCAATCGATCGTCGAGGCGCACGGTGGCACGATCTGGGCAGAGGCCAACACCGATCGGGGCGCGACCTTTTCCTTCACGTTGCCGGTCCCGGACCCTAGCTGAAGCTGCCGGCAACAGCCTGCCGAGTGGCGTGTTGTTCACCTCATGAGTGATGCGTCGTCACATCGCCGGTAGTACAACCACGAAGCCCTGTTCTTCCTGACAGCGGCCAGCAGCGAGACCTCCTCCTCCCCGCAATCAGCCGGTCGATCGTTGAGGCGCGCGGGGTGCCACGGGCAGTCCGTGCGGTCCGGGTGGCTGCCCGCACCAACGCGAGCATCCGATCTGAGGTGAGTATCCCGCGATACAACGCCCGTTCGAGGACCGACCGAGCCGGGGCTCCCGTCTATCGCGCTCGTTATCACATTTCGCGTGTCATTTTCGTGCGCCACCGAATCCGTCCGCAAGCACCCATTCGACGATGCTCTCTCCCACAATCTGGTATCCAGCTGAATTCAAGTGGCAGCAAGCATCAGCGTACATGGCGTCCTCGGTGTGCTCAAAGAGCTGGGTGAGGTCGTGAAAAAACACTCCCGACCCGGGGAGGCTTTTCCCAAACTCGATGAGGTGAGGGTACCCTTTCGTCGCCATCGGATGACGTTGCAGGTTTATCGCCAGTGCAAATTCCGCCTGCCCCATGGGTTTGCTTCCTTCAACGTACTGGTTGGGTTGCAGGAAGTGATAGCAATCGATTCCGAAAGCCCTACATAACGCATCCATTTGGATGGACGAATTTCTCCAGATTGTGGCCAATGTTTCTTGGAGCGCGTTTTCGTTCTCAAACACGACATTCGGACCCGAGACCAGGTAGTTCCCCTCCGTCTGGGTGTTGTCCCGGGCAAGCTCCTGGTTAATCGAAACCCACT
>CAJWER010000302.1 GCA_913030785.1 uncultured Chloroflexota bacterium
GATGTATTTTTCTATTAAAGATTTAAAGGTTGGAAAATCTGTTGTTCGTATTCCAACATTCTGCTGTTCTAATTTTATTTCTGTATCCCTTAACCATTTCAGAGCATTGCTCTTGTGTTTAAAAGAACAAGTTTGTGATGCTAAGTTTTTTCTTCGGATTTGCACGTGCCATTTGCCGTTACGTTTTCGTATGGTTGCCATTTCCTTCTCCCGTCAATTCAACGCGTGTGGCACGAGTGCGGTCTCCAGGCCGCCACCGCCTCTCGTCCAGGTGTCAGTGGCAAACTGATTTGGCGATCCTATTGAGACATCATGCCAAGAGTGATACAAAGATCATATCGATGTCAATAATGAAGTGGAACCATGTCAGCACAGATCGCAGACGCACTTGTAATGGGTGGCCTTCTGGTTTCGGGGGACAATGTAACACGCGCAGACGTGCTCATATCGGACGGCGGAGTGCGGGAGGTCGGCCCCGATCTTTCAGGGCGCGACGCTCGGCGTGTAATTGACGCTGCTGGACGCTACATTCTGCCGGTCGGGATAGACTCACATGCCCATCCCGTCTACGGCGATAAGATGGACACGTTCTCCATGTGCGCGGCCTACGGAGGCGTGACCACCATCGTCGCCTTCATTGGCTCAGAGACCCACCGCCACGAGCGGTTTGGCAACACCTGGGGACTGCGGAAGTATAACCCCGACATCGTAAAGGGGTTCATCGAGTACGCTGAGCAGGACTCGTACACCGACTTCGCCGTCCATGGACTCGTCACGATACGAGACCAAGACGATCTCGACCAGGTCATCCCAGACCTGGTCCGAATGGGCGTGATCTCATACAAAGTATTCATGACCTGGAATCCGTGGGTACTGGACTCGGCAACCAATGATCTCGCGGTCCCAGACGAGATGGTAATGCGGGTGATGGAGCTGGCCGCGCACAATGGCGGACTGCCAATGGTTCACGCCGAGAACGGGTGCTGCAAAGCATATCTGGAAACCAGGTACAGGTCCCAGGGGATGACATCAATTCAGCACTGCCTGGATTCGGCTCCCAATATCCTGGAGTCTGAGGCCGTCAACCGCGCCGCGATTATGGCGCAGCTGGCCGGATCGCCGCTTTATCCGGTCCATCTGAGCGCTCGCGAGGTCGTGCCGGTTCTGGAGCGCTACACTGAACTCGGACTGCCGATATTTGGCGAGACCTGCCCTCACTACCTCACGCTGACTAACGACGATCTTCTGGAAAAGGGGTACAGGCTCAAGGTAGCGCCCCCTCTTCGGCAGAATGAGGACCAGGACGCCATGTGGCAAGGGTTGGCCACCGGCGTGCTGAACACGATAGGCAGCGACTTCACAGGCTACACTCGCGCGCTCAAGCTCACCGGTTCGTTGGAGGGTGAGTTCGTCGAGCCTGAGCCTGGACATGAGAACATATTCGAGGTCGCCGCAGGGCTGTCAACGCTGGAACACATGATGCCGGTGGTCTGGACGCACGGTGTCAACACGGGTCGGATTACAATGCAGAGGTTCGTTCAGGTCTTCTCCGAGAACCCGGCCAAAATATTCGGCATCTGGCCTCAGAAGGGGGCGCTTCCGCCCGGCTCAGACGCTGATCTGATTATATGGGACCCGGCGAAACGCCATGTGGTTGGGCAGGAGCACGGCATCAGCGATCTATCGACCTTCGAGGGTATGGAACTGCTCGGCATGCCGGTCATGACGATGGTCCGTGGTGAGGTCGTCGTGGACGATGGCAGGCTCGTCGGCAAGCAAGGAACTGCCCAATACGTGCGAGGTGACCCGAACGCCACAGCTTACGCTCCAGGCGGTCCGAACGTGAGCTAGCCCGTCGGCTCGCCAAGAGCGACGTATCCCAGGTTGGCCAGACCCTGGAACAGCAGTAGGACGTGGCGTGGCTCTAGATCGAAGTCGAACTCTGCTCCGATTGCCTCGGCAATGTGATTGACACTGCGATGGCCGTCGGCGAAGTTCCATATCTCGTCCCCAATGATCCGGAGGGAGTCGTAGTTCATCTTGGGATCGGTCGCGCGCATCTCCTCTGACATCTGGTGCAGGTCCCAGTAGTCAGCGCCCGCCAACCCGGGAGGGTCGCGCTCGACCAGTCTGTTTGGCACTACAATGCCTGCCTCATATTCGATCGGTTCGGCGTCGTCTGCATCGAGCCAGTCTGTGACTTCGTCCAGGCGGTCCGCTATGTTGGCCTGAAGTCTGGTTTTGGTGGCTTCGATCTCAGGATGCTGGCTCAATTCATCTGGACGGACCAGACGCAGCGCGGATTCGACGACCTGCTGGTCTCGTTGGGCGATATGTCGCAGGCGTTGGCGGGCCTGACCATCCTCTCCAGAGGCGTTCAGCGCGATCTGCCCCAGCCTGAATTGGCTGCGGGTCGCCACCTCTCGCATCATAGTCTGAGTCTCTGCAGGACCCGCATTCGCCAATTCGATGGCGGCCAGCGTCGTGGTCATGGCGCACCTCCGGAATACTGCTGGGTCCAGCATATCGGCGGTGAGCAGTTGTGTATGAAAGTACAGATCAGGCCATGACATGAGCAGCGGCGACGGCACTCCGAACACCGGGTAGTACTTATTGTCGCTCCATGGCGTGTACGGGAGGTCTATGAAGTTGACCAGCGGAATGCTGTTCTCGGTGTGGAAGACCCATCGAGTCTCCTTGGGGTTGGCCTCCATGAGGCCAACGTAGTAGTCGTTTATGAAGCTGGGCAATGAGTCGGGGGAGTGGTAGTAGATGAGGGACGACTTGCACTTCTGCTGGTCGTGTCCCACGCTGTCTACCGCAATGGCGGCGGCAGTGTTTTCCAGTTCGGCCCGATGGTTCTGAATATAGTGCTTGCTTCCGTGGCCCTCGACGTCTACCAGAAACCGGATTGTGCGCCTGGGCCGCGGGATTGCCCCACTGGAGATCAGATCGGAGATCACCTGCCCCATCCATCTCGATTAACAGCGCGGGACCGGACGCGCAGTTCGCGCCCGGCTTGGTGCCCGCCGTCGAGTGACAGACGAACATTATAGCTCGGAACACTATGGGGGTTAAGTGCAACCGAGAATGTATCTGTACTCTCCATGATCAAAGAGCACAACGGGCTTACGCCGCCAACACCACAGTTTGTCCGTGTTCACGTATCAGTACAGTTCTAAGGCACCTATTTGTATCCAGAGTCGAGGAGTCGGCCAGGGCATTCGCTGCATCACAGGTGGGCTAATCCCGATAACTTGGCGCGAAGCGCGAAAGTTGTCATGCTACCCAAGCCGTCCTCGCAGCCTCGGGTCAAGGTAGTCCCGCAATGCGTCTCCCAAAAGGTTAAACGCTAGGATAGTTACAGTTATAGCCACGCCAGGGAATACCACTAGCCACCACGGTGGTCGGAATAGTTCGTTGAGTACGCCACCCAGCATGTTGCCCCATGTGGGTGTGGGAGGAGGCACTCCCATGCCCAGGAAGCTCAAGGCCGCCTCGGTGAATATAGCTGCGCCGAGGCCCGCGCTTGCTACGACAAAGAGGGGCGCGAAGCATTGAGGGGCCACATGACGCACCATGATCCGTATCTGTGATGCGCCGATCGCCTCAGCGGCCTCAACATATTGAGATGCTCTAATCGTGAGGGCAACTGACCTAATAACCCTCGCCGTACCCGGAATCCTG
>CAJWER010000303.1 GCA_913030785.1 uncultured Chloroflexota bacterium
GGAGCGCAGCAAACGCCTTCTCGCTGCGGGTCAAGACGCCTACGGTCGGGCGGGATACCAGGCACCAGCATGGGAGCAACAGATGCAGACTATCGGTGACCTCCGTCAACAGGCCACTGAAGGAGATCCTTACGCCAGGGCTAGGCTGATGCAATCCGCCGAACAGCAAGCTGCCCGGCAAGGTCATCGACGGCACGTTCGAGCTCATCGAGCCGCTGGCGGAAGGCGGCATGGGGACCGTGTGGATCGCCGACAGTCGCGGTCACAGCAAACAGGTAGCGGTGAAGTTCATCTCGTCGCGCCTTTCGAAGGAAGACCCGTCGGTGTTGGCGCGCTTCCGGCGTGAAGCCGACGCACTGACGAGAGTGCGGCACCCGCACATCGTGCACGTGTACGCGCACGGCGAAGACGAGGAGCTGCCCTACATCGTGATGGAGCTGCTGCGCGGCCAGACTCTAGCGCACCACCTCGAGCGCAAAGGTACCCTCAGCATCGCTGAAACGTCGACCATCGTGATGCAGATCGCCCAGGCGCTCGAGGAGGCGCATCGCCACAACAAACGTCCCGACACCGCGGTGGTCTCGGCTCAGAACGGCCTCCCGTGGTGGTATTTTCAGCGCATTCAGGGGCCGTTGGAGGGTACGAAACTGGCCAGTCTCGACCCCGACGGGTCCATCACGGCCGCGATCGCTCCAGAGCGAGTCATCGGCTGCGTGATATACCCGTCTGCAACGATCTCCGAACCGGGTGTGGTGCATTACCTGGGGGGCGACCGGTTCGCCATCGGTGAGCTGGACGGAGCCAAGACTGAACGTTGCCAACGATTGGCCGCGGCGATGAAGGAGGCGGGGCTCAGGAGCCCGATCCGGTCGGACATCCGCACCGACCTGTGGCTGAAGCTGGTGGGGAACCTGGCATTCAACCCGATCAGCATACTCACCCGTGCCAGTCTGTACGACATAATCACAGGCCCGCTGACCGGGCCGCTTTCGAGGCTGATGATGGAGGAGGGTTACGCGGTGGCCGAGGCCGCCGGGGTTACCATTCCGATCTCCATCGACAAGCGTATGGCGGGCGCGAAGAAGATCGGGCACCACACGACGTCGATGCTCCAGGATCTTGAGGCGGGCAGGCCGATGGAGCTGGAGAGCATCATCGGCGCAGTGGTGGAGCTGGGGGACGAGCTGGGGGTGCCTATGCCCCACACGAGGGCTGTGTACGCCTGCGCTAATCTGCTGGCCGAGACTTTGTCCGTCAACTAGTGGTCTGTCGTTATGTTACGTTGCCATGGAAGAAGAGAAAGATATATGGGTTTTCTGAGGGACACCCTCAGACTCCCGGCGTAGGGGCGCTGCCCCTCTGCACACCCCCTTGGAACGGTGACCGATAGGATTCATTTGAGAAACGCACTGGTGTATTCTCGGCTCATGGTGAGCCCGTCGAACCATTAGTAAAAAACGAGATGCCACCAGCGCATACCTTTGGAACAGTGACGGTTAGGGTTCATTCGAGAAACGCACTGGTGTATTCTTGGCTCATGGTGAGCCCGTCGAACCATTAGTAAAAAACGGGATACCACCAGCGCACACCTTTGGGCCAGTGACGGTTAGGGTTCATTTAAGAAACGCATGGTTTATTCTCGGCTCATGGTGAGCCTATCGAACCATTAGTAGAAGGGGATGCCGCCAGCGCACCCCTTTACAGAGCAAGCTTGGAGCGGCCATTGGCTATCCCGAAAAATACGCTGGTGATGCAGTCCGGGGGGAACACGGCGGTTTTCAACCGCAGTTTGTTTGGTGTGGTGAGTGAGGCGCTTGGAAGCGAGGTTCCGGGGAAGGTATATGGCGCGGTCCACGGTCTTGAGGGCCTGCTTGCCGACGAGCTGCTGGACCTTGGCACATACTCCGCCGCACGCTGGAAGGCCATAGCTCGCACGCCGGGCGCGGCCCTGGGTTCGACGCGTCGCAAACTGGAGTCGGAGGACGTCCCGGCTGTGCTGCGAGTGCTTAGTAGCCGGGGCATAGGACAGGTCCATGTCATCGGCGGCAACGATTCGGCGGCCACCGGGCACGCCCTGCACAAGAAGGCCGTGGTGGCTGGCCTGCCACTTAGGGTCGTGAATGTGCCCAAGACCATCGACAACGACCTGGTAGGCACCGATCACACACCTGGCTACGGCAGCGCGGCGCGTTTTGTCGCTCTGGCGACGATGGGCGCTGGGCGGGACGCGGAGGCGATGGGCTCCGCTGCCCCGATCACGGTGCTGGAGGTGATGGGCCGGGACGCGGGGTGGCTGGCGGCCTCGTCGGCCCTGGCGCGGCGTGAGGAGCGGGACGCCCCCCACGTGATATGCGTCCCGGAAGTCCCGGTGGACGAGCAGCGGTTCGCTGGTTTAATGGAGGGGGCCTACCGTCAGCATGGTTTCGCGGTGGCTGTGGTGGCCGAGAATGCACGGGGCATCGACGGCCCGCTCGGTCCGGACGCTGTCCCCTGGTACACCGACGAGTTCGGGCACCCCTACTATGAGGGCGCTGGACACCATCTGGCCGCCCTGCTGGGGCGACGGCTGAATGTGCGGGTGCGCTACGAAAAGCCCGGTACGATACAGCGATCGATGGCAGCGTGCGTGTCGACTGCGGACGCGAAGGAGGCAGAGATGGCTGGGCGTGCGGCGGTGAGGGCTGCGCTGAAGGGCGAGACCGACATCATGGTCACGCTGGTGCGTTCGGAGGGCGACGGATACGGGTGTGGGACGGGCCTCGCGCCGCTGGCGGAGGTCGCCGACGCCGTGAGGGAGATGCCGCCGGAGTACCTGGACCCGGATCACTACGGGGTGACGGAGTCCTTCCTCGACTACGTACGGCCGCTGCTGGGCACGCCCCTGCCGCGGTTCGGTAGGGTCTGAGGGAGACACCTCAGCGCATGTCCCCACCCCCCTATTTGAAAAAAGGGGAAGTTCTTATGTGAGGGACACCCTCACGCACCCGGCAAAAGGGGCAAGGCCCCTCTGCACACTCCTTGTTAGGACAGCGCTCAATATCTTGCCTGGCCCGGGCGAACGCCTCTACGCGAAGGATCCCTGGCACACTCAGCCGCATCCGCAACCTGCAAACCCTTGCGGCGATTGACCAAGAATGGTCGCCCTTCTTCGCGGATGCGGGCTTTGCATAAGGAGTGTCGCACTGGGCAATTTGCCCCTCCGACGGGCTCAGGGCGAACGGTAATTCTGAGTATACGTTCGCGGTGAGCTTTTCGAACCGCTGTCACGGATGCGCATTTTGGCGCACAGCTACGGACCCATGAATGGGCCAGGCCGGTTGTTGCGGAGGACTCAACGCCTCCGCAACAACCACCGCAGCCAATATACCTGGATCAGGATGTCCCCAGCCCGCCCGCGCTAAGCGTGCGCAGCACCCCGTACTAAGCGCGCGCAGCGTCCTCGGCGGTGATTTTTTCTACTACCTCTGAGACTGGCATTGCGCCCAGGTTTTCACCGGAGCGTAGTCGGACGGATGCTGCATCGTCGTCTGCCTCGCGATCACCGACCACGAGCATGTACGGGATTTTTTGCATCTGTGCGGCTCGCACCTTGGCGTTCATGCGCTCGTTGCGCTCGTCGACATGGGTCCTGATTCCAGCGTCGGTCAGCGTCTGGCCGACCTTGCGGGCGTACTCGT
>CAJWER010000304.1 GCA_913030785.1 uncultured Chloroflexota bacterium
CCCTTCGCCGCCCACGTCAAATACGTCTTCTGCGTAGACCGGGACTAGGGGCATGATGAACCCGGCAAATAGTGAGAGCAGGTTCAGCGACATGAGTACCCGGATCATCGGGTCAGACTTGACGAAGTTCAGGCCGTCCTTCATGTCCTCCCAGGCTGATTTCGATTTGTCGCTTCGATGGACAGTCCGGTTTTTCACCATGAACAGCATCGGCAGCCCGACAACTCCAAGCCCCCCAACAAGGAAGTAGACCGAGTCAGCGCCCCACGCGCCGATCATGACCCCAGCGATGGCTGGCCCAATAATCAAGCCCATCGTGCCGGAGGAAGCCATCACGGTGGAAGAAGCCATTCGGGCTGCCACCATCACGCCCGCCTACTCGACCTTTCAGGAGGACGTGAAGGGCTCCATCGAACCGGGCAAGTTTGCCGACCTGATCGTGCTGGGCAAGGACATCCTGACGGTCCCCTCGATGGAGATCAAGGACATCCCCATCCTGCGCACCATGGTCGACGGGAAGTTTGTCTATACCAATGAGAATCAGGATCCCGACCAGGAGGTCCGCTACTGGGATCCGGGCCGCTCCCGTTTTCCCCTGCTGGACGTCCCGGACGGGGAACCCCTGCGTTAGCCATAAATAAGGAGTGTTCGTGATGTCTTCAAAGATTGACCGGCGAAAATTCATGTTTCTGGCCGGCAGCTCGGTGGCCACGGTTGGGGCCTTTGCCCAGGAGGCAGTTCCTCCCCAGGTTCCCGAAGGCGGGGACGCCGATGTTCCCCGGATCATGTCTCTTTTTAGCTTCAACGGAGGAATCTACTACTTTGATCCTGCCGGGCTGTATGTGGAAGTGGGACAGACCGTGGAGTGGGTGGGAGTCTCATTTCGTAGCGCCAAAGCCTACCATCCTTCCCACGACAATCATGAACTGCGTATTCCAGAAAATGCCGAGCCGTTCGATTCAAGGGTGGGGGGCAGCGGTGGGACCTTTCGATACACCTTCCAGCAGGAGGGGACCTATGACTACTATTCCCCTTCTCACGAGTATCTGGGGATGGTGGGAAGGATCATCGTCGGAGCACCGGGTGGACCCGGCGAGGAGACTCCCGGGTATGGAAATCGTCAAGGACGAGCGGTCATGTATCGCGATGCCGCCCGGGTGTTTGAGTACCTGAAGGCCGACGACATTGTCACCCAAAAAAGGATCCCCTATCCGATCGATGAGGTCAGACGCGACTTCCCCTGGCGCTGATGATGAACGAAAAGATTCTCTTCCCTGATCCGAACCCGGACTTAAATCTAGGGAAATCTGGCTCCTGAAATCGTTTTTTTCGCACGGCGGTTGAAGGGCGCACGGCCCAGGCCGTCTCAAAACTCAGAAAATCGGATGGATTGAGTCGGGGCGCACCGAGTGCGCCCTGTATAAGCCATTGATAAAGTTAATCTTGTGGGCGTACGCAGTACGCCCCTACACTCCTAAATCAGGTTCGAGGCAGGTTTTGAGACAGTCTGGGCCGTGCGCCCTCGGCTAGGTCCTCTGCGAGCGGCTCTCCGGAATCGGCGCACCGAGGTGCCTCCCACCTTCCAGAAACCGGAGAAAGGTGGAACCTGGAACGTGGAACGCGCTGGTCGAAGACCAGCGCTCTTCAGAACCCCCCTCCGCTCCAATTCAGGATGCTGAAGATACTGGAGTAGCTGTCCGTCCAAACCTGTCCTTCGGTTTTCTCCAGACGTCCCCAGCGGGGATCGGTTGCGAGTCTCCCGAAAGTCTCCGGATGGCGGGCCAGAATGGCCCACCGAGAGAACTCTTTCCCAAGCGACCGCTCCTCTCGACTGAGACTCACATCATCCTGCAGTAGATACGCAAGTCCTGCGTCGTGGGCCAGGTTTGCCACAACCGACCGCAGGTCCAGGTACTGGTTGGAGAGATGAAAAACCAGAATCCCTTGTTCGGTGAGCTTGTCCAGGTAGAGTTGAAGTGCCTCCCGGGTGATCAGGTGGATAGGGATCGAATCGGAGCTGTAGGCATCCAGCAGGATCATTTCGAACTGGTGGTCGGCGGCTAAAAAGCCGCGCGCCTTGGCCAGCTTGGTCGAGGGATCCAGATCGCAACTGACAACAAAAACATCGTTGGGAAAACGCGCGGCCACTGCAGCATAACCCGCCTCAGACCCGGCCCGCGGGCTTTCACTCTTACCGACCGGGGGCAGACTGACCTTTTTCTTCGCGCTCTTGGGCAGCACCAAGTTGCGGCTGCCGGGCGCCGGCCGGGCTTTCGTTACGACCTGCCGCTTCTTCTTGCGGCGTAACGCAGAAGCGGCCTGGCGTTGCGACGGCGTCTTTTTAAACATCGGGTTGCGCAAGACCTTGGCGGCGTCGCGAGCCTTCATATGTCCGTCGTGGTGACCCGCGCCACCAGGCAGGTTATTGACCAGAAAGATGCATTCCAGCATCGACACCACATCACGATAGCTCATCAGCGAACCTGGCACCCAAACACGCGTGCTCATCTTTACTCCAATCGCGGTTGCAAAGGCCTCCACCTCTTTCCCGATGCCCAAACGAACGCCGAAATCGCCGAGGTGTTCGCGCGTGCCCGTCGGATAGATCATCGTCGGCTTGCCGCTCTGCGCCAATTTGTAGGCTTCGCGATACACTTTGTAGAGACCCGCCATGTCGTGCAGGCTTTTAGTCTCCAATACTTCCACGCCCATCGCGGCGACAATGCCACGCGGATCCTTGTCCATAACCGCCTCGGTAGCACCCGAAAGCTGGATCCCGTTGCGGTGCATGACGAAAGTAATCGGCGCGCCGTTCGCCGAAGCGCCGAAGCTGGCGTCGATTAGGCGCCGCAGAACGTCCCTCAGGCTCGGCAACGACGAATCGAACATGTTCTGCTCGACCATGCGGGCGGCGCGGTCTGGCGTCAGTAGCGAATTGATGGTCGTGCTGGCCGCCACGACCGCGGGTGTGAGCGCATCGAACGCGCCCCCAGTGTAGCGGGGGAAGATCTCGCGGTTTCGGCCGAACCCCGGGGGCCGCGGAGGGATGAGTGCCAGGATCGACTCGGGCAGAGCCAACTCCGACGGAGACAGCGTGCGCATCAGCGCGTCCATTGCCCGGCCCTGCGCGTCCGCCGGAATACGCCAGTGAGGCGTCAGGCCGTCGCCGCGCGTAGCGTAGACGTATCCGACTCCTCCGACGGCGGTAACCGTCGACTCGACCTGATAGCGATGGTACATGTAGAGCGGCACCAGCACCTCTTCGACCTTCGCCATGGGGGTGCCGTTCTGGACCGCGGCCTCACCAAAGTGTGCCAGCCCTGCTGCGCGAACGTCCATCATGCGATCCAATTCGGTACCCATGTCGGTCCCGTTCGCCCACTGATCAGCCTGGGGCGTGGTCCCGACGTCCTGGTTGGTCATGTAGCGCACATCGTCGTCCCAGGCGTCCTGCAAGATCCCCTGGAGTGCTGCTTCCTCGTTGGTGCCGGCCGGGAAGTCCTGATAACCGTACGCGACCGCAACCTTGTCCCACTCGCCGATGCCCACGTCGTAGACATCGGAGTGGTCCAGGGATCCGTCCGCGTTCACAGTCACCAGCGGGTGTGGATAGTCCAGCACGGAGATCCGGCCCGCGCTGCTGTTGTAGTAGTTGTGGCCGAGGCCGAT
>CAJWER010000305.1 GCA_913030785.1 uncultured Chloroflexota bacterium
ACCCAACGACGTTCACTCTGCTGCCCTGGCGTCCGCGTCAGAACGCAGTGGCCCGGATGTTTTGCGACATCCGCACTCCCCAAGGAGAGCCGTTCATCGGTGACCCGCGCTACGCCCTCAAACGCAATCTGGAAAAGTTGGCCAGCAACGGATATACCTACTATGTAGGGCCTGAGCTCGAGTTTTTCTACTTGAAGGACTCCCAAACGCCCGAGCCCCTGGACCAACAGGGATATTACGACCAAGTCTCAAGCTATCCGGCGGCGGACCTCCGCCGGGACACGGTCTTGAACCTGGCCGATATGGGGATCCCGGTAAAGTATTCACACCACGAAGGCGCACCTAGCCAGCATGAGATTGACCTGCAATATACCGACGCCCTGACCATGGCCGACAACGTGATGACCGCCAAGCTAGTCATCAAAGAATTGGCCCAACTGAAGTCCGCTTACGCCACGTTCATGCCCAAGCCCATCTCAGGGATGAACGGCTCAGGGATGCATGTCCACCAGTCGCTGTTTCAGGGCGACAAGAACATCTTCTTTGACTCAGACGACGAACACCACCTGTCCGTCGCCGGCAAGCGGTTCATCGCCGGACTGCTGCACCATGCTCCGGAGATCACTCTGGTGACCAATCAATGGGTCAATTCCTACAAGCGCTTGGTGCCCGGATTCGAAGCTCCGGCGTTCATCTCCTGGGCGCACACGAGCCGCTCTGACCTGGTCCGGGTGCCAGCCCATAAACCTGGCTATGAGAGCTCCATGCGGGTGGAGTACCGCGCTCCGGACCCGGCCTGCAATCCTTATCTGGCCTTCAGCGTGATGCTGGCCGCCGGGTTCAAGGGAATCGAGCAAGAGTACCCTGTGCCACCCCCCATGGAGGGCAACGTGTTCACCATGACGCCCGAGGAACGCCAGGCCAAAGGGATCAAGGCGCTACCCGGCAGCCTTGGCGAGGCCATCACCCTGGCCGAGGGCAGCGAATTGTTGCGGGAATCCCTTGGCGAACACATCGTGCACAGCATCATTCAGAACAAAACCATGGAGTGGGACGAATACCGGGCAACGGTGACGGACTACGAGACCTCACGGTATCTGCCCATCCTCTAGCGGTCAGTTCCGCGCTGGCCGGTCTCGCCTATTAACTAATCCGCGGGCGAAACGCTGAGAGTGTAGCCGGCCGGTTGCCGGGTCTTCTCCGCCAATGAACCCACCGCCACGATCAGCCGTTCGCCGTCCCCAGGCGGCAGTACGGTCAGTTCTCCGGCATTGTTGGCGTCCAGATTCAACCGGCGCACCTGAGGCTCGACCCCCGTGGTGATCAACTGGACCTGGAATTCCTGGCGCACCAGATTGTCGGTGAAAACGAAACCCCGGGACTCCCAGGCTAGGCCATCAGCCGTGATGCCGGCAGCCGCGCCGGGTCTTTCGATCGAAAGGTCACGAAAACAGGCCCCGTTGGCGTTGACGGCGTCGTCGGTAATGTATTGAAAACGGACCCAGAGGTCTTCTCCTGCGTAGGGCGAGAGATCGACCGACTCCTTCAACCAACCACCGCTGTCACCGGTGTAACCAGGGCCGAACCCGTTACCGATGGGGTTCTCAGGAGAGGTTGCCGGGGTCTCGATTATCCGCCAGGTCTGTCCACCATCGACCGACACTTCCACATAAATGTAGTCCCAGTCTTCTTCAATCTCGAACCAAACCTCGTATTGCAAAGTAGCCGTCGCGCCCATTGGCAGTTCAACCCGGCGAAACAGAGTGGAGTCGATGGAGTCGCCTGAGTTGCTCCACCAACAACCGGCGGCGCCTACCTCTACCGGCAGCAATGGGGTGGTGGTTTGACCCTTGAATGATAGCGTGAAGGGTCCGGAGATTGATTTCAATTCGGTGTACTCCACGGCGTATTGTGGAATCTCCGACTGGGCCTCATTGAAGCCCTTGATGCTGCGGGAGATGGAGGCGCTCACTTCCAAGTCGCCGTAGCCAAATTTCCCATCCCCGTCCAAAACATTGGCAACTGCCCATTCTTCGAATACGTCGTCGAACCGCGAATCGAATCCCATTTTTTTTAGGTATCCGTCGATGCCCGCGATGCTGTCTTCCGGTTGGGCCAATAGGGCCCGAAGATCGTCCCGCCCACCGTAATGCTCGGTGAGGAAGTGAATGAAAAGGGATGCGGCCCCGTAGTTTGCGATGCCCCCAAGGGCAGAGGTAGGCCAGTTGATCAGCGATATGGGCGCGCCGCGAAGGAATTCCCGGATGGAAAACGAAGAGTTCAAGGCGATGCTAGACGACAATTCGGCTAACCCTTCGTTGACCCAGGTGTCCTCGGAGTTGTCGGCGTTCCAGTGAATTGCGTGTTGCAACTCATGGGCTAGGACCTGGTCGTAGTTGGCTCCCCCTGGAGGTACATTATGGGCGTTGATGTAGATGATTTCGCGCTGGTTGCTCCGGGGCCGCACGGCAACTGGATATTCGTCGGTTGAGCTGAAGTAGCCGGCCACGCTGTTCAATCTGGCGTTCAGTATGTTCAGCCGAGGGTCGTTATCGACGCCAGGAGTCCACTCACTGCCGAATACTCTGGTCACGACTGGGTATATGTCTTCTTCGAACCGGGAGGCTGAGCGCTCGATCCCGGACAGACTAACCTGTAGTCCGTCTTCTACGTACCAATAGGCGTGGGGACTCACCAGGACCAGTTCGAAATCGCTTTGGTAGGTCTTGGTATCGGCCAGGTCCACCAGCCAGAAGGTGTCGGTGCGCCCAACCGAATATTCCGTGGTATCCCCAATTATGGTCCTGGGGATGTCACCGCTGCCCGGCACGAGTTCTTTGGTCAACCGGAAGAGGTCCCGGTCCGGCGCGACACTGAATTGCGTGGTCTTCTCGGCCTCTTGGGGAGCCTGAAGAACCTTGGGAGGGTGCTCTAAGGTGGGAGTGGGAAGATCAACAGGTTCCGGAGTGATTGATTCGGTCTGGCCTATAGTGGGGGCTGGAACCGTTGGTGCAACGGCCGCCGAGCCGGAACAGGCCAACAGGTTGGCGCTCAACAGAAGTAGTCCCGGTGAAAAGAGTCTCTTCATCGATGGCCTAAGGTTGGTGAAATCACGAGGCGCTTAAGATACCACACTTAAATTTCCGGTTAGTTTCCCGTTTGATTTCCAATCACGTTGTAACGGTTCATGGCGACGTCTATGCTCTCTTCCAACAGGCATCGCACTGCCGCGACCGCGTCTTGGACCGCCTGGGCGATGAGCGGCTCCTCCTCTTTGCTGAACTTCCCTAGGACGTGGGGTATGGACCGGCCTCCACTGGAAGGCGGCCCGACCCCTATCCGCAGCCGGGGGAATTCATCCGTTCGTACGGACGAGATGATCGATCGGATGCCGTTGTGACCCGCATGGCTGCCCGCCGCCCGAAGTCTGATGCGGCCGGTGGGCAGGGCCATCTCGTCGTAGACCACCAACAGGTCGGATGGGCGGCCTCCGAACCGGGCCAGCAAGTATTCGATGCCTTCTCCGCTGTTGTTCATGAAGGTGCGCGGCTTTGCCAGCACAACTTCTTGCCCTGCGATTCGCCCCTGGCCCAACACGGC
>CAJWER010000306.1 GCA_913030785.1 uncultured Chloroflexota bacterium
AGGCACGTAGTACCCCGGAGACGCGTCAGTGCAGTGGAGGCCCGTCAGGTACTGGCCCGGAGGGCATGATCCGGCAGGCCATGGAGTCGAGTCGAATATCGAGATGACGCCGTCGTTGTCAGCGTCCCTCTCACCTAAGGAGACATGGAAGTACGCGGAAGAGTTCGGCGTGAGATCAACATACAAGGGGATGTCGCTTTGCGTCTGGCCATCTATCGGCCCCACCCCAAGTTGACCGTTTTCGTGATTACCCCAGCAGTACAGAGAGCCATTGGACGCGATACCGCAGGTGTGGGTCATGCCCGTAGAGATTGTCGAGAAAGTCTGACCTCCGATGCTGGTGACATAGGTTGGCGTGAGTCGGGTAGTGGTGGTCCCATCGCCGATTTGCCCATGGGTGTTGTTCCCCCAGCACACGCTGCTGTTGTCATCGAGAATCGAGCAGGAGTGCTCCTTCCCCACATCGATCGATATCGCGGTCCGGCCCGATGGTAGCGAGGCATACCTGAAAGAGGTGGATGATGCGGTAGTCCCGTCTCCGAATTGGCCAACGTCGTTTTTGCCCCAGCAACCCACACTACCGTCATCCAGAAGGGCGCAGGTGTGCATGTTACCAATTGCTATCGCGGCCAGCGTGCGGTTCTGAGGGAGAATCGAAATCGGTGTGGGTGTGGTTCGATTGCCGCCCGCATGGCCAGCTCCCAGTTGGCCTTCGTCATTAATCCCCCAGCACATCCCGCTGCCGTCGTCCAAGATGGCGCAGCTGGTGTCCCATCCAAGAGATACCGAAACCGGTGAGCGACCGGCGGGGAGTTCGACGTGGGTGGGGATGGTCAGCTCGGGGGGCTGGGCTCCGCTGGCGAGCACGATCCCCAACTGTCCCTCCCAGTTCGCCCCCCAGCAGTAGAGAGAGTGCTCGGCGGTGTTGACGTCCTCCATTATTGCGCAGGTGTGGTGCCCCCCGTTTGAGATCTGTACGGCGAACTTGTTATGCGGCATCGTCGCTGGATATGGGGTGTTATGCCAACCGGAACTCCCGCCGTGGCCAATCTGGCCGTTGAAGTCCTCACCCCAGCACTGGAGTGTGGAATCGGTCATCAACGCGCAGGTGTGGTGTCCCGAGGACCCGGAGCCCTGCCCGACTTCGATGGCTGTGCTGGGCCCCACGCTGTACCCAAGCAGGACTACCGCCGGTAGGTTCGATCCCGAGTTGTTGCCAGTACCCAGTTTCCCGAATGTGCCTGACCCCCAACACTTCATTTCGTTGTTGTTCAGCACTGCACAAGTTGAGAGCCAGGAGGCTTGTACTGTGGAGGCCGAATATACGGAGCCGGCTTGAGACCCGGGGAAGTACAGATTCGAATGGGTCTCAAGGGCGGGCTTGTCATCGGCCAACTCGGCTCTCTCATCGGAGTACAGGGTCGCTGAGGCAGACATGCCCAGAAGCAGGACGACTAGGAGTATCGGGAGGGTGTTTGGGGGTCGGGTAGGTCGGCGCATCGTGCCTTGACTAGCCTGTCGAGATTTAACGATTGTTCGTGCACCATTGGAGTACGCTGCGTGCTCCGAGAAGTCAAACTCATTTGTCCCCAGCGTCACGGAGAGCCATGGCGGGGGATGGCGCGTTCCGCGAGGTCCCGTACATGGGTGTCATCTGGGTCGTCGCCGAGGCCCACAAGCGCGGCTTCTGGAACGGCAACCCGGACTGGTGCAACCTCGGTCAGGGGCAGCCTGAGATCGGCGAGATGGAAGGGGCGCCGGACCGTCTGCGATCGGTCGTCATCGAGCCCGATGAACAGGCCTACGGTCCGATCAACGGAACCGATGAGATGCGGCAAGCTGTAGCCGACCACTACAACCGCTGCTACCGCCGCGGCAAGAAGCCGTACACGGCCGCCAACGTCGGCATCGCACAGGGTGGTCGGCTGATGCTCAGCCGGGTGTTCGGGGCGGTGCAAGGGCGGATGGGCTACCAAGTCCCGGACTACACCGCCTACCAGGACATGATGGACTACGCCGCCTCGAGGCTCGAACCGGTGCTCATCCCGACCATCGAGGAGAACAACTTCTCCATCCCGGCAACCGAGTTCGCAGAAGCGGCCAAGACTCTCGACTCGTTCCTCATCTCCAACCCATGCAACCCCACCGGTCACGTCATCCAAGGGGGTGAGCTCGCTTCCTACTGCGAGACCGCTCGTCGAGAGGGCTGCACGCTGATCATGGACGAGTTCTACTCGCACTTCATCTACGAGGGAGAGCAGCCCGGGAGCGGCCCAGTCTCGAGCGCCGAATTCGTCGATGACCCGGATACCGATCCGATACTCGTCATCGACGGTCTGACCAAGTCGTTCCGCTACCCAGGCTGGAGGGTGGGATGGGTGCTCGGCCCGCCTGAGATGGTCGAGACCCTGGGCCGAGCGGCCAGCGCGATAGACGGTGGGCCCAGCCGGGTCAGCCTGCGCATGGCCCTCGGAGCTCTGGAGCCGTCCTATGCCGACCAGGAGACGGGCGCTCTGCGGGGGGTCTTCGTGAGGAAGCGCAACATGATGGTCGAGAGGCTCACCAAGATGGGGATGAGATGCCTGCCCGGCGCGGCGACGTTCTATGTCTGGGCCTGCGTCGAGGATCTGCCCGAGCCGCTCAACGATGGGATGGGGCTGTTCTGGGCCGCCCTCGACAAGAGGGTGATGACGGTCCCCGGGGAGTTCTTCGACGTCAATCCAGGAGGAGGGAGGAGGGGCGAAAGCCCGTTTCGCCAGTGGGTGCGGTTCTCTTTCGGTCCGCCTCATGACAATGTGGATCTGGGCCTGACTCGCCTCGAGGGGCTGTTCAGGGAACACGGCGTCGACTGCTGACTACTCCGCAGGGGCGTAGATGTTGTAGGCGTAGAGCGGTGGTGTGTAGATGTGCAGGTTAACGAGCTCTGAATCGGTGTCATTCGAGACGCGATGGATGTCTGGCTCCTCCGCAGCGCATACCTCTCCGGACTGATAATGCCTGACGTTTATCGGGTATGCGAGCCCCTCTTCGTTGGTCTCGTAGATCGTCTCCGTCGAGACCCCGTCGACGATGAGGAAGGCGCAGTCGCTGCCGACGTGGTCATGGATGGGCGTCTCCTGCCCTGGAGTCCAGCATATTGCGACGAGTTCGTAGAACTCGGAATTCTTGACCACGTTCCTCTGGTAGCCGTCATCGGCGTAGCCGATGCACCTCTTGAGTGCTGCAAGGTTGACCTCGGTGGACCTGAGGTGCATATCCAGCTCATCCAGGCCCGGTCTCCTGCCGATCGAGTCCAACCACTCCACCAGGCCCGAAAGGCCTGAGCACTCCGAGAGGAGTTCGTTTCGAACCTCTGGTTCGAGTGCCACTTGGGTGACCATGCTCGGTCGGGGTGGTGAGCCCCTCATGACGATTCCTGAGCAGAAACGCTCATTTGTGATTCAGGACCATTCAGCGGTGCGTAGCACCGCGGTTGTAAAAAACACCTGCTGCGCGAGGCGATATCAGGTGTATTTTCGAACACCGGCGTACGGGAAACACCCCCTTTAGGGGGACGTACTTCCGGATTTCGTAGGTTCCTATTATAAATCGTGGG
>CAJWER010000307.1 GCA_913030785.1 uncultured Chloroflexota bacterium
CCCGAGTGTATGGGACGCCGGTACCGCAGCCGACGTCGAGCACGGTAGCACCATCCTCTAGTCGCTTGGCAAGAAAGTCCAACTCAGATCCCGCCTCGTTCTCGCGAGCTTCTTGATAGGCATCAGCACAGCGGTCATAACCTCGCTGGACAAGGGCCTTGTAGTCGATGGTCGGGTCGTCCGCAGGTTTCAAATGCGGGGCTCCTGGCGCCGTTATTATTCGTGCCCTTGCCTAACCTAATGTCGACACTAGCTTACGTCAACGGGAGGGACAGGGGTCAGTCGGCGACTTCCTCTCTTATGGATTGAACCGTCACACCGTCGTCCGGTCACTCCAAAGAAACATCGAACTGCCAAGGACCGGTCTCGACCATCGTGCGCCCTCCGGCGCGATGGGGCGTCCACAGGATCTCTTCGATGGCGAAGTGAATCTGGCCGTCAGCCATGGCCAATCCCGGCGTGAACCTGTGGTGGTTCCGCCAATGGGCGCTTCCGCCCCCGCCGCCTCCAGGAGTCCCCTGGTAAATAATGCCGTGATCATCGAATGCCCCCACGTTGTAATTCGGCGCCCGGAAGAAACTCGGTTGACCGGGGTCATCGTGGGGGTTCGTGCCGGGTCCCCAACCTCTAAGCCTGAAATTGGCGATGAACCCGCTTTCGAAAAGCTCCAAAGACACCAGGGTGGACTCTGATTCGCCGGTGTCGCCGTGCTGGACCTTCTGGGCCACAGCAATCACCCTCTGCAGAGCCTCCTGATCGATATCTTTTCTGGGCGGCCGTCGGACTCCGGGAGCGCGGGATGACCGGGGTTCACCAACCACACCGTACGTGGGAGCCCATCCTCCGGGAGAGCCGGCGGATCCCCGCTCTTTTTGGCATGTTTAGCATCGCCGGTCCCCGTGCTCAGCGCAGTAGAATTTCCAGCAGACTTGGCATTCGCCAATGGCTGGTTCAGCGCAGATGTGGCAGTTCATCAATCACTCCGGTTCTACAATTTTCTTGCCTGATCAAGTCACTTCCTAACATCATCTACCCGCAGTTCTATCACCACAAAACGGGCCCCCAACCGCAGAGGGAAACCCCTGGAGTCGTCGGCGTAGACACGTTCCTGGCCGTTCTCCAAGACGAATAGCTGGCCGATGGCGTTGTCCTCACATTCGTTTTGAAACGGACGAGGATGCCGGTTTCAATCTTGGTGGGCATGATCCCGTTGACCTCTTCAAGCACTCGGTTCCGATAGGGCAGAAACCCAGCCCCGGGGATATGCCTCGCCCCTTCATCAATCTCATCTTCGCTGATGGAATTGGTCACTGCGTCGTATTCGACCAATTTCCGGCCATCAAGCCGCCTGTATGAGCCAGCCTGGTTGAAGGTACCGACACGCGTTTCGATGTCCGCCGACTCGAGCACCGTCTCGACCCATTCGGTGGCCGACCTATACTCCAGGAGACGGACCTGCCGTGATTCCACATGCCTATTTCCAACTGAGACAGCCTGACCTTGCTCCAATTCATAGACCATCGTAAAGGGCGGCCAGTCCTTTTGTTCCAACAGGCCCGATAACTCGAAGCGCTGGGACCCGCCATCGAAGGTGATCTCGAACACTGCCCGATCGGCGGCTTCCCGCACTGCCAGCAACCGGGTGATGGCGTCAGGCGTTAGGGACTCGTCGTTCCCATCTGAATCTAACGAGATGGGAGTCACAGCGATGCTGCGCTTGACCTCAAGTTCATCACCGGCATTCAGTCCGGATGGAAGTTTCCCATAGTTGGTCCGCTTGCCGCCCGCCGCGGCGAACGGGTCTTCGCCGTCGTACAGCTCACTGATGGCGTCCGAAGTTAACAGGCGGGTTTCGATATTGCGCAAGGACTCCCCGCCGTCGTTGCGAAGCCGGACCCGGAAGACCCAGGTTGCCCACTTCTCCTCGCTGGAATCAGCAACGGCGGAAGATTGTCCGGCGCCGATCATAAGGTCGGCATCGACTAGCGCAAGCGGAGATGACCCTGCTGATTGGCAGGCAACCAAAAAAACAACGTTGTTACGCCAATCATTCTCGCGGCGTTACGCATGGGTCACTCCTTAGCCCTGGACAAGATGCGCCGCATCAACGCCTCGTCCGCCAACACGGCCTCAAGGTGGGCTTCGCCTTCGCCGGTCTCATAGTGGGTCCTGACGATTAGTTCTTCCCCCCAAAGCAGCTCTCCGGACTCTTTGGAGGTTACATCGCTATCGGTATTGAGAATAATCCAAGGCCGGCGGAACGTGACCGTGGATGCCGAAGGGACATGGGCGACCAAGGCGAACCACGCCCAATCGATGAAATCGCTGGGGTAGGCGAACCGCACGTTGACGTCATCGTTGATGGCGAATTTGTGTTCTTCGGGCCACCCCTCGTATTGCAACTGGAAGTCCTCCGGTGTGTGGACTCCACGGGAGGGAGGCATCGGCGCGGGAGTCGGCGTGGGAGCAAGCTGTGGGCTGATGGCAAACTCATAGGGCCCCGTGGCCAGGTCCATTGCCCGGTAGAAACCGTACGGGTTATCGTGGATTCGAACGGCGCCTCGGACCAAGTAGCGCCCCTCCGGCTGCGGGAAACCATCCTGGTCGCGTTGGTCCCAGAGGGTTTCGAGCCTGACCTGTTCCCCTGGCTGTAGTTGTGTGCTGCCGCCGGTGCCCACCAAGACCCCGCCGCGAATCTTCGCCCAGACCTGGTCTCCCTCGGGGGTGAAGACCATCACGTTCTCATGGAAGGGAACGCCATGGTCGAACTCCACCACATCACCGCTGTCGTTGGTGAGCACTACTTTTATCGAGACAGGCTGCCCCGCTGGGACGGCATCCTCGACCTCCAGCGAGATACTGACGCCGATGGGGGATTCGAGCTGAATAGGCGGGTCGTCCAACTGTTGCTGAGGCGCAACATTGAAGACGACCGCTTCGTCAGGAATGCTGGTCGTTGCCAGTGCCTCACGGGCCTGCTGGGCTGAATAGCTGGTTTGGAAATTGAATTCGATGCGGTTTAGTCCCTCGTCAATGTCTGACGATTGGAGGCCAGCAATCGGCCACACGATGTCTTGGGCTTCCCGGTACCAACCAAGCAGATGGCCCCAGCTATATTTTCCCTGTAGCACCCGAACCTCTGTAACGCTTTTATCCAGGATGATTCGAGCGGCTAGTTCTGCTGCCTCCTGCTGGGAAGGGTCTAACATGTAGACGTATACGATGCTGTTGTCATTGGCGTCTAGGAAAAGCCCTGCGAAACCGGGTACGACCTCTCCGGGACCAGCCTGCGACACCAGCCGTAGAGCTTCCCGCGCCGCAGGCTCGACAACGCCAGATAGGTCTGCGTCGTTAGACGGTGGCGCGGTGGCGGGAATGCTCTGGCTACAGGCGGCCAGGCCAAAAAGGTCAGGCAGATAATTACTTGGACCGAGTGTTTCATTTTCCCCACTGAGCCTGGCCCGCCACAAGAAATGGGACTCTGATTCAATTACAGGGGTAAGGTGGGACGGGCAACGCTATCCATTATAGTGTCGCCGCGGATAGGAATACCCGCGCTATCAATGGGCAATGTTCGGAGATCGAGGCCCGGCCC
>CAJWER010000308.1 GCA_913030785.1 uncultured Chloroflexota bacterium
TTCAGTGTTTCTTAGACAGAACGATTCCAGACTCATCCTCCTCATTTTCGATTGGGCAACTGACTACATCAGCGAATTGGGAGCATACTTCTTCACCTACTACCACCGCCGGGAGGACAGTGCCTCCCCCAAGACGGGTGATTCCATCACTCCCGAACCCAAAGGGTCAAGTGATGTCGTGGAGGATGAAGCAGGTTTCGTTTATGCGTTGAACAACCACACCGTTCCTGATCTCTTGAAGGTTGGCATGACTACA
This sequence comes from uncultured Chloroflexota bacterium, assembly GCA_913030785.1. Taxonomy (GTDB): domain Bacteria; phylum Chloroflexota; class Dehalococcoidia; order Lucifugimonadales; family CAJWER01; genus CAJWER01. The sequence continues at coordinate 257 of CAJWER010000308.1, forward strand.
GGTACGAGCGAAGAGCGTGCTAAACAGATCAGCCGGCGTACAGGGGTGCCCGGTGAATGGAAAGTGGTATACGAATTCAGGACCGATAACTGCCGACAAGCTGAGAAGAGCGTGCATGGCCGGCTGGAGCCGTACCGAGATAGCAAGCAAAAGGAGTTCTTCCGGGTTCCAGCCAAGATCGTGATCAAGGCGATGCAGAAAGTCGAAGAAGAAATGACCCGATGAAGAGAACCCAGCTATCAAGCAGTGTTCTGCGCGTCCTGAGTTGCGGGCCTGAGTGGGGTGGGGCAGAATCAGGGCATGAAAAAAACCCTACTGTCCGTGCTCGCGGGGTCGTGACAGGTATGATCCGGTCCACGGGAGAATCTGAAACGATATTTCCGTTCTCGATGCCGAGTGCGACAACGCCTGATCAGGTAGGAGGGAAGGCTAGCTCTCTGATCGACGCGACGCAGGCCGGGTTTAATGTTCCCCCGGGCGTAGTCCTGAGCGTCAATTTTTTTAGTTCGTGGCTCGAAGAGGTCGAGAGCAGTGAGGTCTGGAGTGCGTTTCTGAGCTCGCCGGAAGAAGAGCTACGGCAGTATTGCGATGTCGTGAAGGCACGCTGCTCGACATTGCAGCTAACACAAACGCAGCGAGATGTGCTAGGTGATGCGTTGCGTAGGTTGCCTACGGATGGCCTTTTCGCTGTGCGTTCGTCGTCACCCGAAGAAGACCTGGAGGGTAGCTCCTTCGCCGGAGAGTACGAGACCTCCCTCGGCGTGACCTTCGACGGGCTGGAGAAGGCCATCCTACACTCCTTCGCTTCTGTCTTCGACGAGCGCGTCGTCAGATACAAGCTCCAGCGTGGGATGAGAATAGATCAGCCTCGCATCGCCGTCATCGTTCAGCAACAGATTGCATCAGATGTTAGCGGTGTGGCGTTCTCTCTCAACCCTCTTAACAACTGCTATGACGAGGCAGTGGTCAACGCGAATTTCGGCCTGGGCGAGACCATCGTCGGTGGCTCGGTTAATCCTGACACTTATGTCGTAGAGAAGACACGAGGGGAGATCATCGACAAGAGGGTCGCCTCCAAGTCGCACGCGGTGTGGTTGGAGGCGGATGGTGGAACGAGGGCAGTCGAGAACAAGCATCCCGAGGCTCCGAGCCTGAGCGATGCACAGGTTCTCGCGGTGGCCGAGCTGGCAGCACTAGCCGAGGCGCACCATGGTTGTCCCATCGACATCGAGTGGGCAATACAGGGCGAAGACCTGTACCTACTGCAGTCCCGTCCCGTCACGGCGTATCTGCCGCTTCCCGAGGATATAATCACCCGGCCTGGCGAGGAGAAGTGCCTCTATTTAGACCTCATCGTCCTCTCGCAGGGATTCTCCGATAATCTCTCCGTGCTCGGAGGGCAGTACTGGGGCAAGATGCTCGAGGCGATCAAGGGCGAGACGATGATCGATCGGGGGATGGATGGCACCCTCCTGAACACCTGTGGCCGGCAGTACATCCATTGCTCCAACCTGACGAAGGCGTTCGGCAGCTTAATGACGAAGAGCCTGGAGACATACGACACACCTACACGCAAGATCTTCGGCACGATCGACCTGAAGAAGGACTACCTTCCCGCAAAGAAGCCCGACGCCTTGAAGGGCATGGTGTGGGCTATTCTAGGGCGGGTGGTCAACATGTTGCGTCATAGCATACGTGGCCTCAGGCCCAAGGAGGCAAGGGAGGCGTACGAACGGGCGGCGGACTCCGGCATCGCTGAGTGCCGGAGGCTTAGCGCGGAAGGCAGGCCCTTAGACGAGTTGGCGGAGCAGTTCCTGGGCCGGTTCAATGGTATGATAAACGATATCGTGGGCGTCTTACTGCCGGCGATGCTGGCTCGGTGGCGGCTCGGCCGTCTCTTCCGAAACGACGAAGCGAAAGATCTTCTGGTCGCGCTGGAGATGGACCTGTATGGCAACCCCACTTCAGAGATGGGCCATCTGTTGTACGAGATGGCTTCTTTCAACGAGATCCAAGAGACGGCTGATGGTGGGGAGTTCGCAAGGAATATAGAGTCTGGCGGATATTCGTCAGAACTGATGGACGCCTATCGGACCTACATCGACAAGTTCGGCTGCCGCGGCATAAAGGAGATCGATATCGCGACGCCGCGTTGCTACGAGGACCTGTCCGGATTTTTCAATCAGCTACGTGCTATCGACGTGAGCAACAACGCGATCAAAAACGTGCGCCAGCGCCGGGCTAAGGCCCACGACGAGCTGCTGGATATTGCCACGAAGAAGGGCAAGCGGAAGAAGTTTGAGCGTCTGGCGAAGCAGCACAGGATGGCGGGATTTCGTGAAGCTCCGAAGTATTTTTTCATCGTCACGGTAGACTTGATGCGACGGCGCGCTCTCGAGTTGGGGGATCGCTTCGTTCAGGAAGGCAGGCTTGAGGATCCGCACCAGATATTCGACCTCAAAATCGAGCAGATCGCACGAGCTGAGAGGGATCCCGATGTCGAGATCCTACCGCTAGTCCTGAAAAATTTGGAACCGAGGCGGCGGCTCGAACACGTCAAGTCGTGGCCGAGGGTGATCGACAGTCGAGGGCGCATCTTTCGGGCACCTAGTGATGACACTGGGGATGGTCTGGTCGGTGACCCGATCGCGCCGGGTGTGGTGCGCGGTCCAGCGAAGGTTCTGCACGAGCCGTACGAGAAGCCCCTGAAGAAAGGGGAGATTCTCGTGACCCGCGCATCTGACCCCGGATGGACCCCGATCTTCATCAATGCAGCCGGAGTAGTCCTCGAGGTGGGTGGGGTCCTCCAGCACGGAGGCGTCATCGCGCGCGAATACGGCCTACCCTGTGTGTCGGGCCTGGAAGGAATCACCGAAAAGGTGCAAGACGGCCAGATGATCGAAGTTGACGGTTCGAACGGAGTTGTACGCCTGATTGCGCCGAATCCGGAGCAGGGCACGTAGGTTAATCGCCCGGCGTATACTAGTTCATATGAAATAGCATATTGCCAAGCCGAAGGACCCACCCTGTCACCCCGGTATCCCAGCCGGCGACTATCCCCTCGTCCCCCCCCAGCCAGGCCTAGCTATCCAGCACGGTCCTGCGTGTCCTGAGTTGCGGGTCTGAGTGGGGCGGGGCAGGATGAGGGGAAGTACTACTCGTTTTTGCTCGTCCTCTCCGTCCCTGAAGGCGGCAACTAGCCCATGAAGAAAATTGTCACCGCATCGCGTTTGAAAGCCGGTTGTAAGTGGGTCTCTTGCGTATCCTTCGTGATGGGTGTGTCGATCTTTGTGAATGATGCCTTTATACGGGATGTCACCACCCTCG
>CAJWER010000309.1 GCA_913030785.1 uncultured Chloroflexota bacterium
TAATGCCCTATGGGACTCCTAGCCGTTAGCCACCACCCCGCATAACCCTGCCTCTCTGGAAACCACTCTAGGGATTTGCTGATTCCGAACTTTATTGTTGTGATCTTTTCCTGATACCAGGTTTGCACATATGCAGAGGATTTCACCTCAATCTTCGTACCATCGGGCGAATCGATGTCGGAGGCGGCCCAGCCGTTGCGTACAGGGCTTTCGGCACCGACGGCCATGGATACCAGATATTCAGCCAGATGCCCTCTCTCTGTATTGCCTACGAGGTCAGAGAACGTCCAGACCCAGTAGTCAAGAATCTTGCTCTCGCTGACATTGCTGCCTTCCGCGTTGACGAATTTCTCGGCAGGGTCGACGGGTCTGGTTTCTATGAGTCCTGCTTCGTTCACCACTGGGTGATAAGGCATTTTCGACCTCCGTTGTTGACCTTCTCGCCTTTCAGCTTGCATCCCAGTACCAGTACAGCTGTATGTCTCATCCCAGCGAGCATGACCCTGCCTCTGGGGCAGTATAAGCTAGGGGGCAAGGGAGGGGAACAGGGCTTAGGCGTGAATGGTAGTAGCTTTGGCTACGGCTCGGCGTCGGCGTTGCTGTGCGAATTGACGTTACACACGGGATCTGTGGTGTGCCCATACCCCATTCAATAGATGGGCGCTCGCTTTCGAGAGCAGGCGGGCAGCATGACGGGGAAGAAGATGGTGACGCAGGTGGGGTGGAGGTACGAGATGGACAGGTTCACTGCTCTGGCGTAAGGTAGTGTCTGACCGATGGAAGCTCATCTATGCGCCTGCGACCAATGCGATCTCTTCGACCTCGAGAGCGACCCGCACGAGATGCAAAATCTGTTCGATGACCCCGCCCAGCGCGACCCGGTCATCGACATGGCCGATCGTATCCGCGCATGGCAGGGTGAGACAGAGGACCAAGCACCACTGTCTGCGGTCTGAGAGATTGACCACCACAACCATGGACGAATTGACCTACGGCTTTTCGCTGGTCTCAAACCTGGGGCAATGTTGAGCCCCTCAATATCCACATCGCGCCTCAGCCTGTTGCGGGTGTTGGGCGTCGAAGGCTAGACCTGTGCAGCAGAACGCTCCACGTATTGGAAGCTTGATTGCGGGGATCGGTCGGGCGGATCTCACGCTCCTGGGGGCGCTGACGGCCGGCCACCTGGCGGTCCACTGGTATTCGAACCTACTGTCCCTGGCGCTGCCGTTCATCAAAGAGGATCTGAACCTAACCGATGTTCAGGTCGGAACCATCGTGACTGTGCAGATGGGGGTCGGCAGCGCGTTCATAGTGATATCTGGGTTTCTGGCCGACTCGTTCCGCCGTCAAGGTGCAGCCTTCGTCTCAGGTTCGGTGGTCAGTCTTGGGCTGGCTCTTTTCGTGATCGGCGTATCCCCGTCCTATGGCTGGACATTGGTTGGCGCCGGCATCATAGGACTGGGCACGGCGCTATGGCACCCGGCGGCGATGCGGTCACTCTCCCTGCAGTTTCCTGATCGAAGAGGCATGGCGCTATCGGTCCACGGTGTGGGTGCAAGCGTCGGCGACGCCATTGGACCGATTGTCGTGGGCGCGATCATAGTGGTGGCAGATTGGAAGCTGGCCCTAGAACTGCATCTTATACCAGCGCTGTTGATTGTCTTTCCGCTGTGGCGTGGCCTTGGCCTGATGCGGGAGGTCGGAGGAGAAAGAACAAACCTTGGCGAGTATGTGGCCAGCCTGAGAGCGATGTTCGCCAACTATCAGGCGCCTGCGGTTATGGTTTCCAACACGCTGATCCAGATGGCGCGATTGAGCGTGCTGGCGTTCTTTCCCATTTACATCAAGGAGACATTGGGTTATTCGGCGTTTGCCCTGGGCGTATACCTGGCCCTGCTGTATGCCATGGGAATCGTGTCACAGCCTGTGGTCGGGGCACTTTCGGACCGCATAGGGCGCAAGATGGTACTCGTCCCGAGCTTTGCGACGATGGCGCTGCTATACATGGCCATCGTCGTGGTCCCGGCCGGCGTACCGTTGGGGCTAGTTATCGGCGCCCTTGGGATGTTCTTCTACGCGATCCTGAACATGACACAGACGGCGATCATGGACGTGGCCCCGGAGGGGGTGCAGGCGAGCACCATGGGGGTAATGAGCCTGTTCAGCCTGCCGTTCACTTTGGGCTCACCGGTGCTCGCCGGCTACCTCGTGACCGAGTTCGGAATCAAGAGCGCGTTCTTGTATGCCGCAGTGGCGGCGATGTTGGCGGCAGCGACCCTGGTCCCCGTACGATTCCGTCGCACGATCTGAAGGCCTACTTTCACCTACGAAGCCGCGTGGGCTGTAGGTCCGTCGGAGTTGATGAGCCAAGAGAGGTGAAGACTGCATGAGCCAGTCAGTTGAGAGCGAACGCAAGGTGAAGGCAAAGGCGAACGAACGATTCGCGTTGGCGTAGTGGGCGTCGGTCAAGGTAGACGTTTTGCCACAGGGGCAGGAGCCCATCTGGGCATGGAACTGGTGGCAATCTGTGACACGTTGGAAGAGCCTCTCAACGAACTTGCAGAGGAATTCACCGTCTTAGCTCCTCAGATGTGGATATCGGTGTAAAGCTCTACTATTGCTGGTAGCGGAAACGACAATGAATGAACACTACGTAAAGGTGACCAGAGATGGCCAGGTATTGCTTGAGATTCCTGCCGATCTCATCGAACTGGACTATCCTGGTCTACAGGGACGGGGCGAAGCATGTATGGGTATGACCAGCGATGGCGCCGTCTGGGCGGCCGTCGGCTTTAACGTCCCTCGACTGGACCCCGGCTCTCCAGCGTCTCTGGAGCGACTTTTCCGCTCGACGGATGGAGGCCAGACGTGGACAAGCCAGCCGCTGCCCATGACGGAGTGGGGCAGGTTGCTCGCTTTTACGACTCTGAGCGACGACACGCTCCTGCTGGCGGTGTCCGGCCTGGACAGGCTTTTGGCGCCCCATATTAATGTCTATCGCTCGACCGATCGTGGTGACACGTGGCACGGGCCGGCCAGAATCTCGGCCGCACCATACAGAGACATAGGCGGCGGCTTCGTGAGCATGACGCAGCTCACCTCTGGAATGGTATTGCTGCCCGTCTCCAGAAGGACTGATAATGCCGGTGGCCACCGGAGCCAAGACCTGATATTCCGGTCGACCGACGGAGGAGAGACTTGGGGCGATCCTCAACCGACCTTTGATTACGTCGGTGAGGCGCACGTTATCCAGCTTCACTCCGGGAAGGCCTTGGGCGCTTTCAGACTACAAAGATCGGTGCTGGAAAACGATCCCGCTGATTTCGTTGAAAAATGGAGTCGCGGCGCCGGCCAGGGCGGGTCCAGCGGTTCCACCCCGGAGGGGCCGCTGTTCAAGCGGGTGTTCATCGGCCGGTCTGGCGACGGTGGGCGCAACTGGACAGGGCTGAGGCCGCTGGAGACCGAGGACGGCACGTCCGTGCTCGAATTCGGTGAGTGTCACGGTCAGCTCCTCCAGGTCCCCGACGGGAGGGTCGTATTGGTGCACGATCGCCGTTATCCGT
>CAJWER010000310.1 GCA_913030785.1 uncultured Chloroflexota bacterium
GAGACAGGCTCTGGGTACCTGCAGGCTGGTGAGACGATCCAAGCCTCCATCGAGGGTATCGGGACGCTAATGCACACCGTCGTCGCTGAGGACGACGTTCCGGACGATCTGTCCGGCGCACAGCTGCCTCCAGTTAGGACGTACCGCCCGGGCAACTGAGGGCTTAGGCTCAGCGAGGGCCATCAGGACAAAGCGCCGGCCGGGATATCCCTGGCCGGCGCTCTTCTGTGTCAGGGGTGGTACTAGGAGACGGTGAGGTCAGTCGGGATTTGTGGACCCGTCTTTGGAAAACGATGCGCCCTCCACGGGGTACATGGCCGCGATCGCCCTAGGCTGCTCGCAGGGAATCCCCAAACGTTCGTGGAGCCAGTCAAAGCGATCCATGAGGAACTCGTTCGGCACCTCCGAAAACGCGGTCGGGAAGTAGTCGTGGCGAAGAGGGTGGTCGTCGTCGTAGAAGTAGACTTGCTCGGCGGACAGTCGATACCAGCGCACCGCTTCCACATCGTCCTCCGGCACGCCTTCGCCATTGGCGTACTGAACCCCGAGGTTGAACTGGGCAACCGCATTCCCTTGCTCGGCGGCTAACCGATACCAGCGTACCGCCTCGGCATAGTCCTGCGGGACGCCTTCGCCATTGGCGTACATAGCCCCGAGAACGGTCTGGGCATGCGCATCCCCTTGCTTGGCGCAGGAACGCACATCCTCCAACGGAGACGCAATATTTATGTCCGCGCAGGAAGCCGATAGAGTAGCCTGTGCATCAACCACCACGGGAATTACCGCTAGAGCGAGGGTGAACATCAGGGCTTTCTTCATGCCCTAATCCTGCCCTGACCCTTCCTCGCCATGATCGCCTTGAGCAGCGGACCGTAGGGCAAGACGACCGCGGCGGTGGGGGACCACGGATTTTACGAACGGCGCGGGCTGTCGGCGCAGTCTGGTTTCCCCCGCGAGCAGCGTGGCACGCTCAGTTCGATCGGCCGTCAGCCCACATACGTGACGCACGCCGACCGTGAGGGATTCAAACGTGAGCCCACCCTCGACGAGTAAGAGCTGGGGACAGTGGGGCGCATCGTGACTTCGTGAGATCACCGCAGCCGGAGCCCCTGATCTTAGGGTCCGCCGGCTCGTGACTGCGTCCTCCGCCGACCGCGAGCGTTCAGTGGGCCTTCGTATCATGGCGCTGGTGATCGCGGGCATCATGGGCAGCGTACTCCTGCTTTCCGCAGCGGGGGTAGACTGCCCCGGAGTCCCCGTGTCGACGTGGCCTAGCCACCTATGTACTGCACCAGTTCGAACTCCGCGATAGCGTTCTCATAGTTGATCATGGCCCGCAGCTCTGAGAGCCGGGCGGAGGTCAGTGCGTCCTGGGACTGAGAAACCTCATAGTTCGTGGAGGCTCCTGCGGCGAACCTCGTCACCTCGATCTCTGCGGCGCGCTCGAAGACCTCACGGCTCCGCTGCGCCGCTTGCAACAGAAGGTACGTGTCGTTCACCGTCAGGCCGGCGTTTGTCACCTGGGTAACGATGGCCAGCTCCTGATTCCTAAGTGCCAGGTCGGTCTGCTCCATCTGAAGCTGGGCCCGACGCAGGTTGGCCTTGGCAGCCCCATTTCCGATGGGGTAGGAGAAGTTGAGCCCGACGCTCCAGGTGGGTGTGTCCTGGGCCCAAATGGCATCGAGCCCATCCAGATAGCCGCCCGACTGCGCCAGCACCGCCTCACCGCCCAGGCTGGACCGATCGAAACGGTCCCCGCCCACTCCCTGGACCGAATAAGCCGCCGTCAGGCTCAGGTCCGGGCGTACGTTGTTTCTGGTCACTGCGATGTCCAACTCCGAGATGTCCCTCTGTTGCCGCGTCTGCCTGAGGTCGGCGCGCTGGTTCAGTGCCGTGCTGATGGCGCCATCGATATCAACGACTTGCTGCACGAGGACGGGAAGGCCGACCGGATTCAGCGTCTGCGCCATGAGTGGGTCGGCGGCACTGCTCACCAAGAGCTGCTTAAAAATGAGCTCCTGGTTTCGCCATTGCATTTGGGCATTGAGAAGGGATTGCTCGGCACTCGATACCTGGGCCTCCGCCTGGACTACCTGGAGGTCGGCCATCGTGCCGAGCTGGACCCGGATCCCGTTCTGTGCGAGCAATTCCTGGGCCTGGGCCAGGTTGCGGCGCTGAATCTCGATCTGCTCGATCGTCGCCCGAAGACCCCAATAGGCGGCTCGGACGCGGAAGGTGATGGTAGCGATTTGGCGGGTCAACTGAATGTCGGAAATCTGGCCTAGGATCGCTTGGGTCTCCAATGCGGTGCGCTGGTTGTCGGTCGAGAGCCCCGCCAGCAGGGGTTGGGTGTAATTGACGCTGACGTTGGAGCGGAAGCTTGGATTGAGGGTCGCAAACGCGTTGTTCGTCTCGGTGCGACTGTTGTTGAAATCGGCGCTCATCCGGCCCCCATACCAAGGCATCGTCTTGGAAAGAGAGGTGTTGAAGGTCTGGCGCTGGGTCGAGGTTTGGGCGCCACCGTCGAGCTGACTCGTGGATTGGTTGGTGGCGTTGCTGTATCCGTAACTGCTGCTCAGTGTCGGACCGAATACGGACTCCGCGGCTTGCAGAGCGTATCGCTGGATCTGGGGGCCGAGCCTGGCGCTCTGTATGTCCAGGTTCAGTTCGAGGGCTCGCGCGATGGCGTCGTCGAGCGTGATGTCCACCAGTGTCCCATCCTGGTCGACGGGTGGCAGGGCAGTGCCGACCACGTACGGGTCTACCGTCTCCTGCTGGCCAGACAGTCCCATAGGGATGACGAGCGCCAGGCCCACGAGCGCCTCGCGCCCGGCTGGGCGCGTGCCACAGAGCGTGCCACGGACGTCCTCACCGTGCGCCCGGAGTAGCAGCCAGACCAAGAGCAAGATCAACGCGGCGTCGGCGAACGAGAGCACGACGATGTACGGCAGCGATAGCTGTCCCTCGGCGGTCTGCGGGGAGGCCCCGACCAGGATGAGCACCGCACCGAGTCCAAGCTGGGTCGGGAAACCGGAACAGAGTGTCACCTCCGCGATGGCCACGAGTCGGGCCGCGAGCGGGGTCTGGGTGGGCGCCGCGGGTGCGGGCTGCTCGATGGGGGGCGAGGCCACGTCAGGTGCGAAGTCGGGTGGAGACGGCTCGACGAGCATAGTTCGGACTGTATCATGCGGCTCGTGGATGAACCGTCTTGTGACTAGAATCACAATATCTTGTGATAGATCCAGAGGTCAGACACAACATCTTGTGGCTACTCTTGACAAAGCCCCCATCTGGACGCATAGTAGGCGCCTTGGGGATGTGACGGAGGCAGAGGAGGTTCCCCATCGTCTCACCCGAGGTAATACCCCCGGTCACCGGAAATATTCTCCGCTCTTGTGACACCCTCGCGTGTCCCCGTCGGAAGGAGTTGCAACATGCCGAGAGGCGCTGCCACTGACACAGAAGCCACGGAAGTTCGCGACCAGCTTGTGAACACCCCGGTGGCTGCCCAGCCCGGTCTCGATTTCCCTCGGTTCTTTTCTCGTGAAGGATCGGAC
>CAJWER010000311.1 GCA_913030785.1 uncultured Chloroflexota bacterium
CCAGGTCGGATGTCTCACCCGAGGCGTCCACAGTTACAAACATGCTCAGGGCGCACCGCGACTGATCCGGGTCCATGCTACCGACGCCCTTGGCGACACCCACCGGCAACATGTCGACCTTGCCATCGGGAACGTACAGGGTCGCCATCCTGCGGTCGGCCTCTACGTCGATTGCGCCGCCGATCGGAATCAGTGTACCTGCGTCAGCGATGTGCACACCGATCCGGGTGCCGCCGTCCACAAGCTCCACGGACAGCGCGTCGTCCCGGTCCTCGGTGCCCGCGTCGTCGATGGTGAAGATCATGAGGCCGGTCAGGTCTCGCCGACCCGATTGGGCGATGTGATATCCCAGGTCGATGGCGGCGGCCTCATTAACCGCGTCCTCGGCGAATTGCCCGCGGACACCGATCCTGTGCAATTCCAGCGGCTCGTCGATGGAAAAGACGCCCGCCCCGGCCAGGATGTCGAAACAGTAGCGTTCCAGGTCTCGTGTGCCCGGCGCCGCTAGTTCCAAAAGCGCCCTCGCCGTAGGGCTGCGAGGATACTCTTCGCCCTGTATCACGAAATCCTTGAGTATGCGCAGCAGCCCGTCCTGGTAAGGTGTGAGGGGCGCAGGGAGCGTCCCCACCGCGAGTCCGGACACCAGATCCTCTGCTTCGCGAGCGTTGTCGGCCTCGCGTTGCCTCCGCGCCAACAGTTCGTCCAGATCCTCACGCGATCTGGGCTTGTAGCCGTCGGGACCGCGCACGAACCTATCGGAATCCAGATCAAGCCCCAGGGCAAGCGCAACCAGGGCGGACGGATCAGGTGGTGATGTCCAGTACAGGCCTGCCAAGTCATCGAGGGACAAGGCCTCGCCATCGCCGGCGACGATTTCCCACACCTCGGCGAGGTCGATTTCCTTTGATTGCTCCAAAGCGCCCGCGCGAAACTCCTCGAACCGCTCCTGTTCGGGCATCAACATACCCGTGGCCAATACGACACGGTTGTGCGGGATACGGGCTTGCTTGTTGCGCCCCAGGGCAACGCTGACACGAGACACTGTCTCGTCACGGTAGCGTACGACGGTAGCGCCCTTCCCTAGCAGTGCAACCAGGACCTCCTCTTGCTGCATGGCCTGCCCGGCCGGTGGATACCTCAGGCGAGGTCTGCCAGGCGGGGCATCACCTCCTGCTTCAGAAGGGTCATCGAGCGCAGCCACGCGTCGCGAGGCTCCCACTCGTGGCCCATGGCAAGGAGCACTCCGAAGCCGCCCACATCCTCGTGGAGCCGCCGAAGCTGCTCGGCAACATCGTCCGGGCTACCGACGATGAAGATGTTGTCCAGCAGGTACTCGGCGTTAACATCAGCGTCCGGCATGTTCACGTCGGTCTTCATGAGATCGAGCATCTTCACCAGAGGCAGGCTCTTGAGGAAGTAATCCTCAAAGTCCCGTGTGATCGTACCCTCCAGGGCCTCCTTGCGAGCAATCTCCGTGGTCTCGGCCACATAGATCTCGCGCGCGACCCGCCAGAGACTCCGATCCGCCACGCGGCCGACACTTTGCGCGCCCGCCTCGACGGAGTCCCAGTGGGACTTGACGATGCGCGACGGCACAATGTTGATGCTCATAGGCATCCACCCACGCTGGCCGGCGAGGGTCAGCGTATCGGACTTCTCTGAGACACCTGCAACGCCGATGGGAGGGTGAGGCTTCTGATAGGGCTTGACGTGATACCGCAGCCCGATCTCGTCCTGTGGTTCCGGAATCGTGAATCGCCAGTGCTTGTGCTCGTACAGGCCCGGCTTGGGATCCTCCCACATCTGCAGCACCAGGTCGATGGCGTCCCTGGTCATGGACCGCTGCTCACCGGTCTTGGGATCGAAACCGAATACCGTAAAGTCCCCAGGGAAACCACCCGAGCCTACGCCCCAGTTGAAGCGGCCTTTGGCCATGTGGTCGAGCTGAGCTATTCGATGGGCGATCTCGAAGGGGTTGTGGCTCGGCATACAGGTAACGCCGGTGCCCAGGACGATGTCCTTGGTCAGGGCTAACGCCTGTGCAATGAACAGGTCGGGCGCGGGGATATTCTCCCACTGGGCGGTGAAGTGCTCGCCGATCCAGGCCTCCTGGTAGCCGAGCCGGTCCAGTGTCACTATCTGGTCCAGGTCATCCTCGAGGGTCTTGGTCATGTCAGAGCCAGGAGGGTGCAGAGGCATAGTAAAATAGCCGAGTTCCATGTGGCAGACCTCCGAGGGGCTTGGATTGGTCCCGCAGTATACCAGTACACGTGACGGTTTCATACGACGCACCTATGGCGCATAACCGATGTTTTGGGTTAACCTGCGCCTACCAAAAAAGAGAGGATATACGCGATGGACAAGGCCGACCGGCGGGCGCTGGAGATACTGGAAGGACTAGGACGACATCCAGCGACGCCCTTCTACGAAGAGGGCTTGGCGCAGTACATCATTGACTCCCTGGCGGCCATGGGGGTCGAGCATTCGCGTGACCGGTTCGGCAACATCGTCGCAACCCTCCGCACATCCAACGCAGATACGCCGGCCGTCGCCCTGGTGGCCCACATGGATCACCCGGGATTCGAGATCGTGGAGGCCAACGGCGTTCACGCCACCGCTCGCGCCGTTGGAGGTGTACCGACAGCGTCGCTGGTCAAACCGACACCGGTCCTCGTCCTGCTCACCGACGGCGACAGTATCAGCGCCACAACCGGACGCCACGATGCCACCACCGACCCTTCGGACCGGCGAGCCGAGCGCCTGGTGACGCTGTCTCTGGACCGCGAATTGCCTACGACGCCGCCCCTGCCTATCGTTTTCGACCTGCCCGACTTTGAGATGGACGGCGATACGATCAGGATGAGGGCCCTGGACGACCTCGCAGGCTGCGCATCCATCCTCGCCGCCCTCGAGCGGGCATCAACAGAGAGCCATGATGCGCCGATCTACGGCGTATTTACCCGCGCCGAGGAAGGGGGCCTGTTTGGTGCACGCCTGCTGGCCGAGGAGGGCACCCTACCCTCCGGCACAATAGTGATCTCAGTGGAGTCCAGCTCCGTAATCCCAGGCGTGGAGCAGGGGAAGGGTCCCGTCATACGCACGGGCGACGCGATGACCACCTTCGACGGCGATGCCGAACAGGTGCTATCACAGGCTGCCCGACACCTTGCAGCCCAGGAGAAGGGCTTTCGTGTGCAGCGCCAGCTGATGTCGGGCGGGGTCTGCGAGGCCACCGCCTTTTCTGCTCACGGCTACCCGGTAACAGGCCTAGCCTTCCCTCTCGGCAACTACCACAACGCGACCACGTCCATCCCCGATCCGGACGGCGGCGTGGGGGCCGAATACATAAAACTCGCCGATTTCCTGGGCGGAGTCGACTTGCTTGCAGAGGTGGCACGAGGCCAACGCTCCGGCAGCCCCGGCGACCTGTTTGGGCCGGTTTCAGAAGATGTTCGGCAGAGGCTGGAGACTTCTCCGCCGCGTTGACGGACCTGGAAGCCGACCGTACAATCACCCCGATCACACTTGGACAGGAGCCTGACATGACCACAGTCGG